>JBPCUV010000152.1:0-2659 GCA_051010975.1 Desulfocapsaceae bacterium | reverse complement strand
AAGAGTAGAACAAGTGGATAGTACTCGAATTCGAAAAGCAACCCTTGAAGACCTTCGTGTTATTCAAGAAATTGCACGGGGTACGATTGATAAAAGCTATCGCTCTTTTCTTGGAGACGAGCTAGTTGATTGGTTTCTTAGCACTGGTGAGGCTGATAAAGAACTTGAAAGCCAGTTAGTTAATTGTGATGTCCTACTACTGGATACTTCTATTGCAGCATTTACGATATACTTTGATGACCTGATCCATCTCATGATGGTTGACGCCTATCTTCATCGGAACGGTCTTGGCTCAGAGCTTCTTGCTCATACCGAAACCCAGCTTTTCAATCTTGGCAATACCGTTATTCGGGTGGAAACATTTGAAGGAAACCAACAGGCGATCAAATTTTTTCAGAAAAACAACTGGATTATTGTCCGAAAGGAAAAAGATAAAGAAAATGGCTTTGTGCGTGTTTTCTTTGAAAAGCATGCATAACAAGACCACCGGGCATGGATGTCATTCGTTACGCTTCGCTGTCATTTATGAGAATCTGATTCTACTTGGTTAGCCCCAGCTGGCCTTGGTTAACTTTATTGACGTACTTTCCGTTAATAATTTGTACCGTTGCAATCCTCTTATCGCAAGAAGGACAGTGGATGTCGGTTCCTTTATCCGAAAAGTCATGTATGAATATGCCAGTATAGTCTTTTGTTATACGGTCACGATGAATTTTCAACAATCTTCTTCCCGGTCCTTTCTTGTATTTCAGTAGCTTACGGCCGCACTGGCAATATATTGTAAGAATCTTGTACTTGGTTAATTTCTTCAATAATTACACCTGTACTGCTTTGGTTTAACGTCAATTGAAGATTATTTTTCAGACAAACCCGCCTGTTTAACTTCTTTAATAAACTTAACTAAATCATTTAAGAATTCTTCATTCACCTTATTTGTTTGAATATCTCGAATTGCATGCCCGCCATCGGGATATATCTTCATGGTAAAATGATTGAGGTTATTTTCCTTTAACCTACGAATAGATGCATCAACAGGGACATTTTTGTCGTTTCCTCCCAGTGCAAAAAAAACCGGAACATGAACATCTTTCCAATACGGAATGGGATCAAATTCTGCGGTTGGAATAAAAAAATCCTTTTTCATAAGAATACCTGACGAAATCGGAGCGATGAGTTTGGCAAGGAATGTATAGGTGTAGGGATCGATATTGTATATCTCTTCATGCAACAGCTGTTCTTCTGTTGTCACAGCTGCGCCAGACATGCTCACAATAAAAGAGACATCTTCTGTTTTGGCGGCAACGACCGGAGCAATCCATCCTCCTTGGCTCATACCAAGAAGACCGATCGTTGAATACTCAAACATCTGTTGATGTTTGACAAATTCCACCGCACTGACGGTGTCGGTGGCCAATTCTTCAAAACTTGCTCCCAACCATTCCCCTTCGGATTTTTCACTTCCTCGTTTATCTGGAAGCAACACGGCAATTCCATGTTGTTGTAAATGGTGTGCAACAGATATATACCAGACATTGTTTCTTCGACTTGTTCCCGATCCATGAATAATAACAGCGGTCGGAAACGGCCCCTCGCCTTCAGGCAAGAAAAGCATTCCTGAAAGCTGTAGATTTTCATGCCTGTTTTTAAAGAATATCTCAGAATAATCCACCTCAGATAGATCCGGGCCAACAAGTGCGGGATGGTCTTTTTCCTTAAACACCACAGGAAGTAGAAGTAGCATGACAATGAGTGAAAAAACGACTGAAAAGCGTATTAATTTTCTTTTCATTTCAGTCCCCCTTTTGGGTTACGATCTGAAGCGCACCATTGAATAGAGAGCAGTCGTTCTTTTGTGGTAGATCATCTCTCACAACACTGTTGCTTTCCCAAACTAATCGCCAATATCGATTTCTCTTTATCTGTAATCAGGGATCCTTAGCTAATCGAAACCCTAAACCGACTAATCTGTAATTTGGCTTCCGAAGATTACGAAACGTGCATCGCATCACCCACTCTTTATCACCCCAATGGCCTCCTCTTCTTACTCGGGATCTCTTCGTTCGGTCTTCAAGAAGCATAGGATCATTGACTGGGGCTTTTGCGTAAAACTTTCTGTCATACCAGTCCAGGACCCACTCGGAAACGTTACCGGACATATCATACAAGCCGAGTTGATTGGCCGGGTAGCTTCCTACCGGCCTTATCCCT
The DNA here is from genome assembly GCA_051010975.1 of Desulfocapsaceae bacterium. Classification (GTDB taxonomy): domain Bacteria; phylum Desulfobacterota; class Desulfobulbia; order Desulfobulbales; family Desulfocapsaceae; genus JABDQA01. The sequence goes on along the minus strand of JBPCUV010000152.1, from coordinate 451 downwards.
CTCGAGTCCAGATCGCTTCCCGAATGGATTAATAGATGCGTTGAGCTTGTCCCGTCAGCAGTTCCATATTTGACATTTTCACCTCCCGCACGGCAGGCATATTCCCATTCTGCTTCTGTCGGTAATCGAAATTTTCCGTTTGTTTCCGAGTTTAGTTTGTCGATAAAACGTTCGACCTCATGCCAACTAACCACATCTACGGGATGCCGAGGATTTGCTTGATTTTTTGATGGGTTGTTACCCATTACATGGAGCCATTGCTCCTGGGTTACTTCATATTTTGAGATATAAAAATCAGATAAGCAGACTGTGTGGACGGGTAGTTCATCTGGTAACCCATCCCCGAACTGATCACCCATCTGAAAACAATCTCCTTCAACCTTGACAAAATCATCCTCTGAAATGAGCTCACTATGGCATTCTAGGGTGAAAAACAATTGGCTTAATGAAA
>JBPCUV010000151.1:0-9738 GCA_051010975.1 Desulfocapsaceae bacterium | reverse complement strand
AAAGGCTCAATCAGGACAAGCTCGACGAACATGCCAGTCTCAAGCGTGGTGTCTGTCGTGAAATCGGTAAGCTCCTCGACAAGAAAACCGTTAAAGAAGATGTGACTGCGAAGGACGGCACGATTCTTGTAAAGCTCGGTAAAAAATTCTCTGCAGAACTAGCTGAGCAGGTCGGCTTCCATGGTCTGCGTACGCTCGATTTCTCCCAGCGCGTCAAATATCTTGACAAGATAGAAGATATCTACGGACGCTATGAGCGCCAGGCCGGTCTCATCAGTGAGCGCTATGACGGCATCATTGAACGACTGAAAAAAGGTGATGACCTGCCTCCGGGCGTAGTCAAAATGGTTAAGGTGTATGTGGCCACCAAGCGCAAGCTTTCCGTGGGCGATAAGATGGCAGGCCGCCATGGCAACAAGGGTGTGGTCTCCTGTCTGCTACCTGAAGAAGATATGCCCTATTTTGCCGACGGCACCACCGTCGATATAGTGCTTAATCCCCTCGGTGTTCCGTCGCGTATGAACGTTGGCCAGGTGCTGGAGGTACATTTGGGCTATGCTGCCAAGAAGTTTGGTGATCAGCTCGAAGAAATGGCCAATCGGCAGGCGGCTTCGGAAATCAAGGCCAAGCTGAAGAAAGTTTATTCAAAAGAAGAATTTACCGGCATAACCAAGGGCCTCAGTGATGAAGAACTGATCGGCTGGGCGCGCGAGCATCAGAGCGGGTTGCACATGTCGACTCCAGTATTCGACGGGGCCGAGGAGGCTGAAATCAGGGCGCTGCTGAACGAGGCAGGCGCCGATGAAGTTGGCCAGGTGCAGCTCTACGACGGCTTAAGCGGTGAGCCCTTCGCCAATATGGTTACCGTCGGTGCAATGTATATGCTTAAACTGCACCATTTGGTCGACAACAAGATCCATGCTCGATCTACCGGGCCCTACTCGCTGGTAACCCAGCAGCCACTAGGCGGCAAGGCCCAATTTGGTGGTCAGCGTCTCGGTGAGATGGAGGTCTGGGCGATGGAGGCCTATGGTGCTGCCTACACGTTGAAGGAATTTTTGACAGCCAAGTCCGATGATGTGGATGGACGGACTCAGATGTATGAGCGTATTGTCAAGGGAGACAACTTCCTGGCCACCGGCCTGCCCGAATCCTTCCATGTACTGGTCAAGGAACTGCAGGGACTGTGTCTGAATATGGAGCTCATTGAGGAATAGCTGGGCTCTTAGCTCCCCAATTTCTCAAGAAATTACCAGCTCTTCAAGACCCGGACAAATTGTTCGGGCATAAAAATTTGAAGCAGAGGTGAACTCGTGGAAGAGTTATTCAATTTTTTTCAAAAACCGAAGGCTCCTACCAAATTCAAAGCGGTGAAGATTTCTCTGGCTTCCCCGGAGAAAATTCTCGATTGGTCGCACGGTGAAGTAAAGAAGCCCGAGACCATCAACTACCGTACCTTCAAACCTGAGCGGGACGGATTGTTTTGCGCCAAGATTTTCGGTCCGGTCAAGGATTTTGAGTGTAACTGCGGAAAATACAAGCGCATGAAGCATCGCGGAGTAGTCTGCGAAAAGTGCGGCGTTGAAGTAATTCAATCCAAAGTTCGTAGAGAACGGCTCGGCCATATCAAGCTGGCCGCCCCGGTAGCGCACATCTGGTTTCTTAAGAGTCTGCCTTCCAAGATCGGGGCCGTGTTGGACATGACCCTCAAGCAGCTTGAGCGGATTCTTTACTTCGAACAGTACGCGGTGGTCGAGTCGGAAACAGAGGATATTCCCAAGGGAACCTTGCTGTCCGAAGAGAAATACCGTAAAGCCCGTGAGGATTATCCGGGCCAGTTCCGGGTAGGGATTGGGGCCGAGGCGATCCGTGAGCTGCTTGGCTCCCAGGAGCTAGTAGAGTTGTCCAAGGAATTGCGTGCTGAAATGGGAACAACCGGCTCCCAGACCAAGCGGCAGAAGCTGGGCAAGCGTTTGCACGTGATCGAGGCTTTTATCGAGTCCGGCAATCAGCCCGAGTGGATGATCCTCGAGGTAATCCCCGTCCTGCCTCCCGATCTTAGGCCTCTGGTGCCCCTGGAGGGTGGCCGCTTTGCGACTTCCGATCTCAATGATCTCTACCGCCGGGTGATCAACCGCAACAACCGTCTCAAACGACTGCTGGAACTTGATGCGCCTGATATCATCATCCGCAACGAAAAGCGAATGCTGCAGGAAGCGGTGGATGTACTATTTGATAACGGCCGCCGAGGCCGCGTCATTACTGGTGCCAATAAGCGGCCATTGAAGTCTTTGGCCGATATGCTCAAAGGCAAACAGGGACGTTTCCGCCAGAACCTGCTCGGCAAGCGTGTTGACTATTCCGGCCGTTCGGTCATCGTCGTCGGGCCCAACCTCAGACTGCATCAGTGCGGTCTGCCTAAGAAAATGGCACTGGAACTTTTCAAACCTTTCATCTACAACAAACTCGAGCGTCGCGGTTATGTGACCACGATAAAGAGTGCCAGAAAGATGGTGGAGAAAGGTGTCAAGGAGGTCTGGGACGTACTAGACGAGGTGGTCACCGAATATCCGGTCATCCTTAACCGCGCTCCGACACTGCATCGTCTCGGCATGCAGTCTTTTGAAGCGGTACTTATCGAGGGCAAGGCGATTCAACTGCACCCCCTGGTTTGTTCAGCTTTTAACGCCGACTTCGACGGCGACCAGATGGCCGTTCACGTACCGCTGTCGGTGGAAGCCCAGGTCGAGGCCCGGGTGTTGATGATGTCCACCAACAACATCTTGTCCCCGGCCAACGGCGAACCGATCATCATTCCTTCCCAGGATATCATTCTCGGTCTCTACTATATGACCAGGGAACGGATCAATGTTCCCGGCGAAGGTAAGATGTTTGCTGATGTTACAGAGGCAAGGATTGCTTACGATCATGGAGAAGTGGATCTGCAGGCCAAGATCAAGGTGCGTAGGGAAGGTAAGATGGTGGAGACCACCATGGGCCGGGTCATCATCGGCGAGTTGCTGCCTACAAAGATCCCTTTTGAGGTGGTCAATCAGACTTTGAAAAAGAAAGCGCTGGCTAAGCTGATCGATTTTACCTATCGCTATGCCGGTACCAAAGACACAGTGATTTTGACCGACAGGCTAAAGGACATCGGTTACGAGTACGCCACCAGGGCAGGCATCTCCATCTGCATTAACGATATGAAGATTCCGCTGGCCAAAGAGGACATGGTCGAGAAGGCCGAGAATGATGTTGCCGATGTGGAGCAACAATACTCGGACGGCTTGATTACCTCGGGAGAGAAGTACAACAAGGTCGTCGACATCTGGTCAAAGGCCACCGAGGATGTTGCCAATGCGATGATGGACGAGATTGAGGTGGAATATGTGCGGGATAAAGAGAACAATCTTGTCGATGCACCAAGTTTTAATTCGATCTTTATCATGGCGGACTCAGGAGCCAGGGGGTCCAGAGATCAGATTCGCCAGCTGGCCGGCATGCGTGGCCTGATGGCCAAGCCCTCGGGCGAAATTATCGAGACACCGATCAAGGCCAACTTCAGGGAAGGTCTCGGGGTGCTCGAGTACTTTATTTCAACTCACGGCGCCCGTAAGGGTTTGGCCGATACCGCCCTGAAAACCGCCAACTCCGGTTACCTTACCAGGCGTCTGGTCGATGTGGCCCAGGAGTCGACCATCGTCGAGACCGACTGTCGGACGCTGGATGGCATCATCGCCGAGCCTCTGATGGATGGAGGCGAGATCATCGTGCCTATCGGTGAGCGTATTCTCGGCCGCGTGGCCCTGGATGACGTCCACGATCCTTTCTCCGAAGAAGAGATCATTATTGCCTCCGGGGAAGAAATCACCGAGTCGGTGGTTGAGAAGATCGAAGCGGCGGGTATTGACCGTGTTACCATCCGCTCGGTACTTACCTGCCGAGCACGCCGGGGCGTCTGCGCCAAATGTTACGGTCGAGATCTCGGTCGTGGACACATGGTCAACATTGGTGAGGCCATCGGTGTTATTGCCGCCCAGTCGATTGGTGAACCCGGAACCCAGCTTACCATGCGTACATTCCATATCGGCGGTACCGCCAGCAGGGCGGTGGAACAGGCTGAACTGGTGACGCAGATAGGCGGCGTCGTGGCCTTTAAAAACATGCATCACGTGGAGAATGCCGAAGGTATCAAAATCGTCATGAACCGCAACGCCGAAATCGTTACCCTCGACGAACAGGATTTCACCAAGCATCTGGAAGGAATCAAACTCGGTTCTAAAAATGTAGAAATCGAAATGTCCACCATCGGTGAGGTCGTGGTGCGTGAAAAGGGCGAGATCATCAAGAAGGCCAAAATCCGCGAGCGTGAGCGGTTCAAGGTTAACTACGGTGCCCAGATACTGGTCAACGAGTGGTCTACGATGGAGCCGGGCACCATCCTTGCGGATTGGGATGCCTACACCATTCCCATCGTGGCCGAAGTCGGTGGTGTCATAAAATATGGTGATGTCGCAGAAGGCGTAACCATGCAGGAGAAGGTTGACCCGGTAACCGGAAAATCTTCCAAGGTAATTGTTCATTCCACGGGCGCCACCCAGTTGAACCCGCGTGTCTCGGTAAAGAACGAGCGCGGTAAAACTTTGAAACTGCCGAACTCTGAAATTTTTGCCCGCTATAGTATGCCGGTCGGATCGATCATCACCGTCGAGGACGGTAGTGAAATTGAGGCGGGTACTATCGTCGGCAAGATCCCCAGAGAGACTTCGAAAACAAAGGACATTACCGGCGGTCTGCCAAGGGTCGCGGAACTGTTCGAGGTCCGTAAGCCGAAAGAACCTGCCATTATCTCCGAGATCGACGGTCGGGTCAGTTTTGGCAAGGAGCTCAAAGGCAAGCGCCGTGTAGTAGTCACCCCGGAATATGGTGAGTCACAGGAATACCTGGTGCCCAAATCGAAACATATCATCGTTCATGAGGGAGACTACGTACAGGCCGGTGAGCGGCTGATGGAAGGTACTATCGTCCCCAACGATATTCTTGGTGTGCTCGGTGTCAAGGAACTGGCCAAGTTTCTGGTCAACGAAATTCAGGAGGTCTACCGACTGCAGGGTGTTAAAATCAACGACAAGCATATCGAGGTCATAGTTAGGCAGATGCTGCGCCGGGTATTGATTACCGGCTCGGGTGATTCCAAATTTATGATTGGTGAACAGGTCGAATGGTGGGTCTTTGAAGATGAGCGTGACCGACTGATGGCCGAACGCAGTGAGTTCATGGCCGCTGGTGGTATCTTTGCCGAGGCACCCAAGCCACCGGCAGCCGAACCGCTGCTGCTGGGAGTCACCAAAGCTTCTTTGTCCACCGAGAGCTTTATCTCGGCGGCCTCCTTTCAGGAGACCACCAAGGTCCTGACCAATGCCGCCATGGCTGGTAAAATGGATGAGCTGAAAGGCCTTAAAGAGAATGTGATAATGGGACGGCTGATTTCGGCCGGTACCGGAATCAATCAGGAGGTGGTAAAATAAGTTGAACCTTTATTAGTTTTGGCTTGACACAAAAACAGGTGTGATGTAAATATTGTCTTTTGTGCCACAGCACATTAGGGTTTTTCTGACGTTGTGGCTCATTAGAAAGTTACTATCTGATATTAGAGAAGGAGCAGTAAACGTAATGCCAACAATTAATCAACTGGTACGCCAGGGCAGGAAGAAAATTGTCAAGAAGACCAATACGCCTGCGCTGAAGGGGTCTCCACAGAAAAGGGGTGTGTGTGTCAGGGTGTACACCACAACACCGAAAAAACCGAACTCTGCATTGAGAAAGGTTGCCAGGGTGCGATTGACAAACGGTATTGAGGTTACTTCCTATATCCCGGGCATTGGCCATAACCTGCAGGAGCATTCGGTTGTCCTGATCAGGGGCGGCAGGGTGAAGGATCTTCCCGGTGTCCGCTATCATGTTGTTCGTGGTACGCTCGATACATTGGGAGTATCGGATCGTCGTCAAGGGCGGTCGAAATATGGTGCCAAGAAGCCTTCCTGATACGGAATGGAGATTTGAATTATGTCCCGTAGAAAAAGTGCAGATAAAAGGGTGGTTGAGCCGGATCCACGTTACAACAACGTGCTGGTATCAAAATTCACCAATGGTCTGATGCAGCGTGGTAAGAAAAGTGTGGCAAGGCGAATCTTCTATGATGCGATGGAAGTTATTGATCAGCGTCTGCCCGACGAGGAGCCGATGATCGTTTTTGAGCAGGCCATGGAAAACGTCAGGCCGCGGGTCGAGGTGAAGTCCAGACGTGTCGGTGGCGCTACCTATCAGGTACCCATGGAAGTACGTCAGACCAGAAGAAACGCACTGGCCATTCGCTGGATCATAGGCTTTGCCCAGTCCCGTTCGGGTAAAACGATGTCGGAGAAACTTGCTGCAGAGCTGCTCGATGCTTACAACGAGCGTGGTGCGGCGGTAAAGAAAAAAGACGATACCCACAGAATGGCGGAAGCCAACAAGGCATTTGCCCATTATCGCTGGTAACAAGAGGAACGGTCTTGCTGAGATCAGGAGCTGAAATCACCAATAGAGAAGATGTGGGGTTTGTTGATGTCAGCTTCAGAAGAATTATTGAGCATACGCAATATCGGCATCATGGCCCATATCGATGCCGGCAAGACTACGACCACCGAACGGATTCTCTATTATACGGGCCGTTCGTATAAGATGGGCGAAGTTCATGACGGTAATGCCGTCATGGACTGGATGGAACAGGAGCAGGAACGAGGGATTACGATCACCTCGGCAGCAACAACCTGCAGCTGGAATGATCATAAGATCAATATTATAGACACCCCGGGCCACGTTGACTTCACCGTCGAGGTGGAGCGCTGCCTGAGAGTGTTGGATGGTGTCATCGCCGTCTTTTGCGCTGTTGGTGGGGTTGAACCCCAGTCGGAAACAGTGTGGAGGCAGGCTGACAATTATGCCATCCCCCGATTGGCCTTCATCAATAAGATGGACAGAGTAGGGGCCAATTTTGAGCGGTGTTTGAAAATGATGTCCGAACGGCTTGGGGCCAATCCGCTGCCCCTCCAGATACCGGTCGGCAGAGAAGCAGATTTTGAAGGGGTCATCGACCTCGTTGAAGAGAAAATGCTCAGCTTTTCAGAGCAGACTCTCGGACAGGAAGTGGTGGAATCAGCCATTCCTGATCAATATAAAGAAGTATTCACGGCCGCACGAATGGCACTCCTCGAGAAATTGGCCGATTTCGATGAGGGGGTCATGGAAAAATATCTTGACGATAAACCGGTTTCGGTTGACGAGATGTACCGTGCACTGAGAAAGGCCACTTTGGCGCTTGAAATTGTGCCGGTGCTGTGTGGCAGCGCTTTCAAGAACAAAGGGATTCAACCTTTGTTGGATAGCGTGGTCAGATATTTGCCTTCACCGGTGGATATCGGCTTTGTTGAAGGGCTCGACCGAAAGGGTGAGCCGGTTCGGCGTAAGACCGGACCGAAAGAAAAGTTCTGTGGCCTGGTTTTCAAGCTGATGAGCGACTCATTTGTCGAAAACCTCGCCTTTATGCGGATCTATTCTGGTGAGCTCGGTGTCGGCGACAAAGTGTTTAACCCGGTCAAGAAGAAGAAGGAAAAAATTTCCAAACTTCTGAAACTTCACGCCAACAAGCGGGAAGAGGTCAAGTCGATCGGGGCTGGAGATATAGGGGCGATTGTCGGGCTCACGTTTACCACCACCGGCGATACGCTCTGTGAAAACGGCGATTTTGTAGTTCTGGAAAGCATGGACTTCCCGGAGCCGGTCATCGGTGTGGCAATCGAGCCCAGAAGTAAGGCCGAAGAGAGTAAGCTGACCGAGACGCTGGATAAAATCGCTCTGGAGGACCCGTCCTTCACCATTAGTACCGACGAAGACACGGGCCAAAAGATTATCTCGGGGATGGGCGAGCTGCACCTGGAGATAATCGTTCATAGGCTGCTTAACGAATTCAAGGTTTCGGCAAATGTCGGAACCCCCCAGGTAGCCTATAAAGAAACGATTACCCGGAGCGTCACCGAAGAGGGGCGCTTTGAGCAGACGACTGGCGCCGGACAATACGGACATGTCGTCCTGAAAATAGAACCACTGGAACGAACTGGCGGTTTCATTTTCAGCAGCGAGGTTGATGACAAGACGATTCCATCGATGTTTCTCGCTGCCATAGAAAAAGGAGTCAAGGACACCCTGGACTCCGGGCCGCTCATCGGCCACCCGCTCACTGATGTTAAAATTACACTGACAGGCGGGTCGTACGATGAGGAAGATTCCACCGAGATGGCCTTCGGTGTGGCTGCAGCGATGGCATTGAGAAAAGCCGGAACTGAGGCAAAACCGGTTCTGCTGGAGCCGGTCATGGATCTGGAAGCGGTGACCCCGGAGGAGTATGTCGGGGATGTGATTTCGGACCTCAACTCCAAAAGGGGCAAGGTCACAGGAATCGAAGCGGAAAACGATATCCAGATCATAAAGGCCCATGTGCCGCTGGCCGAAATGTTCGGTTACTCGACTTCGTTGAGGTCGGCAACCCAGGGGCGGGCCCACTTCAGCATGCAATTTTTGGAATATGATGTGGTGCCAGAGGCAAAGGCAGACAAGATAATCAGGAAAATCAGAGGGATTTAGACCCAATCAGTATTGAGGAAAGAAGATGTCAAAGGAGAAATTCGAGCGGACGAAGCCGCATGTGAATGTAGGAACGATAGGTCATATCGATCATGGCAAGACGACATTGACGGCAGCGATAACACGGGTACTGTCTTTGAAAGGTCAGGCCGAGTTCACTGATTTTGGTGAGATCGACAAGGCCCCTGAAGAAAAAGAGCGTGGCATCACAATTGCCACTGCCCACGTGGAGTATGAGACTGAGAACCGTCACTACGCCCATGTTGACTGCCCGGGTCATGCTGACTACATCAAGAACATGATCACCGGTGCCGCCCAGATGGACGGAGCGATACTGGTCGTGGCAGCGACTGACGGCGCCATGCCTCAGACCCGCGAGCACATCCTGCTTGCGCGCCAGGTAGGCGTTCCTGCGATCGTGGTGTTTTTGAACAAATGCGACATGGTCGACGACGAGGAAATGATCGAGCTGGTGGAGATGGAACTTCGCGAACTGCTGGACAAGTATGAGTTCCCCGGCGACGATATTCCTTTCGTCCAGGGCTCAGCACTTCTGGCCCTTGAGAATCCGGAAGACGAAGAGAAGGCCAAGTGTGTCTGGGAGCTGATGGAAGCGGTCGACAGCTATATCCCTGAACCTGAGCGTGACGTAGACCAGCCGTTTCTGATGCCGGTAGAGGATGTGTTCTCTATCTCCGGTCGGGGCACGGTGGCAACGGGTCGTGTTGAGCGGGGTATCATCAAGGTAGGCGAGGAGGTTGAGATCGTCGGCATCCGTGAGACCGAGAAGACGACGGTAACGGGTGTGGAGATGTTCCGCAAACTTCTGGACCAGGGTCAGGCCGGCGACAATATCGGTGCTTTGCTTCGCGGCGTGAAGCGTGATGAGATCGAGCGAGGCCAGGTACTGGCGGCGCCGGGATCGATCACCCCGCACACGAAGTTCAAGGCCGAGTGTTATATCTTGAGCAAAGATGAGGGTGGCCGTCATACACCATTTTTCAATGGCTATCGTCCTCAGTTTTACTTCCGCACGACTGACGTGACAGGGGTCGT
>JBPCUV010000150.1:0-6442 GCA_051010975.1 Desulfocapsaceae bacterium | reverse complement strand
TGCTGTCGGCAGCCTGCACGATGCCGGTGCGCAGTTACCTTAACAAGTTTAGACACGAGTTTGAGGCTTATGTCTCCGATGCTGCATCTTAATATCAGTGTGAAAAGGACGATCCATGGCTGAAATGGTGAAGCTCTTCGTAAACGGCCAGGAAGTGGAGGTCGAATTGGGTAAAAACCTGATCGATGCCCTCAAGGTGGTGGGCATCGAAATCCCCCACTTCTGCTATCATCCGGCTCTTGGAGCCGACGGCAACTGCCGAATGTGCCTGGTGGGCATTGAGGATGGCAGACCGCCGCTGGTGCCGGCCTGTAAAACACCGGCCCAGGAAGGGATGAAGGTGCTGCTCGATGCCGAGCATATCAAAAAGATCCAGCGCGACGTGCTGGAATTTGAGTTGATCAATCACCCCGTCGACTGCCCGGTCTGCGATCAGGCGGGTGAGTGCTCTCTGCAGGACTATTACATGGACTACAGCCTGGATGACAGCCGTATGCGGGTCGACCAGGTGACCAAAGGCAAACGGATGGATTTTGGTTCGGGTGTCGTGCACGATCAGGAACGCTGCGTCCTCTGCGGCCGCTGTGTGCGGTTCACCCGACAGATCACCAAGACCGGCGAGCTGGGTATCGTCAACAGAACCGATGCCGCCCGGGTTTCGATTTTTCCCGGCAGGCCGCTGAACAATCGCTATGCTTTGAACATCGTTGACATCTGTCCGGTCGGGGCAATGACCTCGAGTGATTTCAGGTTCAAGCAGCGGGTCTGGTTTTTGAAAAAGGATCCGGGCATCTGTCACGGCTGCAGCAAGGGCTGCAGCATCTATATTGATCATCATCAGGAAAAGTATAAAGACGACGTCATCTACCGCTACAGAGCCCGCACCAACCTCAATGTCAACGGCTATTTCATCTGTGATCCCGGAAGGTTGAGTTACGCTGACGAGAATGAAAACAGGCAGACTGCTAGCGTGGTGGATGGGGGCATTATCGGTTTCGATGAGGGTATAAAAGTTGTGCAGGAGCGGCTGGACCGGGCCCGCAAACCGCTGATGCTTGTCTCCCCGGATTGTTCACTTGAGCAGATGTGGGCGGTTAAAAGAATTGCCACCCTCTACGGCGCCGATTTATCCGGCTACAGCGACAGCTACGTTGTCGATGGTGATGGTGACGATTACCTGATCAACGACGATAAGGCTGCCAACCGCAAAGGTTTGGAGCTGCTCGAGATCGATTTCAGCAGAGAGCAGTTCATCGCCGATCTGCAGCATACCGACCTGCTGGTCAATTTCAATAACGACTTGTTTTTCGGCGGCATCGACGAAGAGCTCAAGCTGCTGCTCGACAAGACCCAGTCAATTGCGGTCTGCAGTCACCAGCGACCGGTCTATAAATCAGCATCAGTGCTGCTGCCGACCGCCTCCTACAGCGAATATGGTGGTACCATCGTTAATGAGGACCACGTACTGCAGCGTTTCGAAAAGGCTTTGTTCAAGAACGAAGATCCCAAAGATATTCTCGAGATCACCAGACTGCTCGGCGGCGCGATCATAGACGCTCCCCACGCCTGGCCGGGAATCAGGCAATCGGTTGCCAGTCTGGCCGATATCGATCCTGAAGCGATACCTGCCGAAGGCATAAATCTGCAAAACAGCGAGGATACCAATGTCGGCGCTTGATATTCTGCTCGTCATTTTACGAATCGCCTTCGGGGCGTTCGTACCGCTCAGCTTTGTGGCGGTACTGGTGTGGATGGAGCGGCGCGGAGCCGGTTTTTTTCAGGACCGGGCCGGACCCAACCGCTGCAATGTCATGGGGTTCAGGGCGGGTGGACTGATCCAGAATGCGGCCGATGGCATCAAGTTGGCTTTCAAGGAAGATATCGTTCCGGGCCACGTCAAACACAAGTTCTATTTCATACTTGCTCCGATGCTGGTCTTCATCACCGCACTGCTTTGTTTTGCAGTGATTCCTTTTGCCGATGTGCTGATTCTCGGGGAGAAACATTACATCATGCAGGCCGTGCCGATGGATATCGGCATTCTCTGGTTTCTGGCCGTGGTTGGCTTCGGGGTCTACGGCATTATTCTGGCCGGCTGGTCTTCGCACAACAAGTACGGTGTGCTCGGGGGGTTGCGGGCCGCAGCCCAGGTGATCAGCTATGAGATACCGATGGGATTGGCTCTGGTCAGTCTGCTGGCTGTGTATGGGACCGTCAATCTCACCGAAATGGCCCAGTTCCAGGGAAAATTGTTGTTTGGCTTCATCCCCATGTGGGGAGTGGTTCTGCAGCCCCTGGGTGTTATTATTTTTATCGTTGCCGCTTTCGCCGAGACCAATCGGACGCCATTCGATCTGGCTGAGGGTGAGAGTGAGATCGTCGCCGGCTTCCACGTCGAGTACAGTTCAATGAAGTTTGCCCTGTTCTTCATGGGTGAATATGTGGCGATGTTCGTTTCCTCGGCGCTGATCGTAACCCTTTATTTCGGCAGCTTCCAGATTCCCTGGCTGAACACCGAGACCCTGGTGGCCCACGCCCGACCAGTGGTCATATTGATCATGATAGGACTACCGGTGATCGGCTATTTTTTCGGGGCCTGGATAAAGAAGAACAATCGCAGTCACTATTACCGGGAAAATGATCCGCGAAAGAAGGAGACGGCTGTTTACATCAGTCTGCTCTGGTCGCTGGTCGCCCTGCTCGAGATCGTTCTGCTTGTCTATCTGGTTTTCGCCCACGGTGGAGTGGCGGACAGGATCCTGGTAGCCTTGCTGCAGATTGGCACCTTTCTTTTCAAGACTTTTCTAATGTGCTTCGTCTATGTCTGGGTCAGGTGGACGTTGCCGCGCTTCCGCTATGATCAGCTCCAGAAGATCGGCTGGGAGAAATTGCTGCCGCTGGCCCTGTTGAACATATTCATTACCAGCGCGATCATTGTTTCGTTTGGCTAAGGGAATCCGTTATGAGCATCAAAGTACGCACCGTTGAACGAAAGGGCAGAACCTTCCTGGAGCAGCTCTATCTGATTGAAGTGGTTAAGGGCATGACCGTGACGTTGGGCCACTTTTTCAGGAATCTGCTCGACAACTCAAGGCTCTATGTCCGGCATTATCCGGAAGTAAAGCCGGAAATCACTGCCCGCTGGCGGGGGCGACACCGCCTCACCAAGCACGAGGACGGCAGTGTCAAATGCGTAGCCTGCTTCATGTGCCAGACCAACTGCCCGTCCAATTGCATCATGATTGAAGCGGGAGAGCGCTTAGACGGTAGATCGGAGAAGATGCCAACTCGCTTTGATATAGATCTTCTCGAGTGTATTTACTGTGGCTACTGTGTGGAGGCTTGCCCGATGGATGCGATCAGAATGGATACCGGCATTTTTTCGGTGACCAGTTATTCCCGTGAATCGATGGTCATGGGGTTGGAGGATCTGTTGGAGACGCCTGGTGCTTTTGATGAAGCAGAATATAAAAAGGGAGGTGGCTGACCGATGCTTACTACCTACTTATTCTTTGGACTGGCTTTGCTGGCAGTGCTCGGCGCGCTGGGTCTGATAATTTTCAAGCATCCGATGAATGGGGCGATGAGCTTTGTTGTGACCCTGATCTCTCTGGCCGGTCTCTATGCTCTGCTGTCCGCCAAATTGATCTTTGCCATCCAACTCATCGTCTACGCCGGGGCGATTATGTCGCTGATCCTCTTTATCATTATGTTTTTGAACATCCAGGAAAAAGATCTGCCCCTTGACCCCAATCGCTGGTTCTATCTGGCCGGCGGAATCATCGTGGTGGCACCGATCGCCGGTCTGCTTGTCAAAATCTCCAGGACTCTGCCGGCTACGGAGGTAACGGTATTAGAAGATGGTTTCGGTAGCGTCAAGGAAGTCGGTCAACTACTTTTCACCCAATGGTTGCTGCCCTTTGAAATCGTTTCGATTCTATTGCTGGTGGCCTTGGTGGGGGCAGTTGTACTGGCCGGCAAAAGGGGGGTGAACTGATGGTTAGTCACTATCTTTCTTTGAGCGTAATTCTTTTCTGCCTGGGGATTCTGGGGGTCGTTTCGAGAAGAAACGTCTTCATCGTCTTCATGTCCATAGAACTGATGCTCAACGCCGCCAATCTGGGCTTTGTGGCACTTAGCAGACTGCATGTCAATATGGACGGCCATGTACTGGCCTTGATGGTGATGGCCGTTGCCGCAGCGGAAGCGGCACTGGCTCTGGCGGTCATAATTCTTCTGCATAAGCACAAGGGCAACCTTGACACCAATATTTTCAGTCTGTTGAAGGGGTGATCGAATGACACACACTGTCACATACCTTGGCTTCATACCTCTGCTGCCGCTGGCAGGAGCCCTGGTCCTAGGACTGATGTATCTGTCCACCTGTCAGGGCAAACAGATTTCGGATCGAATTTACGGAATCCTGGGGTGCGTTGGCCCGGTGCTTTCCTTTTTCATGGCCCTCAAGGTGTTCTTTGCACTCATGTCTCTGCCTGCCCAGGAAAGGTTTTTGACCCACAAGGCTTTCACCTGGTTCGCGGTCGGCGATCTGAATGTCTCGATGGGGTTTCTGGCCGATCCGCTCAGCTCTCTGATGCTGCTTTTCGTCACCTTTGTCGGCTCCTTGATCCACATCTACTCGATCGGCTATATGGCCGGCGATAAGAACTTCGGCAAATTCTTCGCCTATCTCAATTTATTTCTCGGCTCGATGCTGATCCTGGTTCTCGGAGATGGTCCAGTGGTCATGTTCGTCGGCTGGGAGGGTGTTGGTCTCTGTTCTTATCTGCTTATCAGCTTTTACAGCGACGACCCGGAAAACGTGGTGGCCGGCAACAAGGCGTTTATCGTAAACAGGATCGGCGATCTCGGGTTCGTTTTGGGAATGGCCTTCCTGTTCTGGGGGATCGGGGCCGATGGCTTTGATTATCTCTCTCTGAAGGCAAATGCCCACCACCTTACTGCACCGATTGGACTCACCGTTTGCTTGCTCCTCTTTGTTGGCGCTACTGGCAAATCGGCCCAGATTCCGCTCTACGTCTGGCTGCCGGATGCAATGGCTGGTCCAACACCGGTTTCCGCCCTGATCCATGCGGCCACGATGGTGACCGCTGGTGTTTACATGGTGGCCCGTTTCAGCTTTATCTATGCTCATGTCCCTGTGGCCGGGGAGGTGATAGCCTGGGTCGGCATACTTACCGCCCTGCTGGCGGCAATATTCGCCATGTTTCAGAGTGATATCAAAAAGATTCTGGCTTACTCGACTGTCTCCCAGCTCGGTTATATGTTTGCCGGAGTTGGGGTGGCAGCCTATTCTGCCGGTATTTTCCACGTCTTCACCCATGCATTTTTCAAGGCCCTGCTCTTTCTCGGAGCCGGTTCGGTGATTCTGGCCCTGCACCATCAGCAGAACATTTGGAAGATGGGCGGCCTGCAGTCCAAGCTGCCGATCACCTACTGGACCATGTTGATCGGCGGACTCGCCCTGGCCGGCTGCCCGCCGTTTGCCGGCTTTATCTCCAAGGATGAAATTCTCTATTCTGCTCTGGCCACGGGCCACGTCGGCATCTGGGCGATCGGGGTGCTGGTGGCCGGGATGACAGCTTACTACACCTTTCGCATGATCTTTATTGTCTTTCACGGCAGTCCGCGTGACCAGGAGGCTTACGATCATGCCCATGAGTCACCCAAAGTCATGACCGTCCCCCTGCTGATCCTGGCAGCCGGTTCCCTTTTCGCCGGATCTGCCAATATTCCAGCGATTTTTGGTGGTCACCAGCGGGTATCACATTGGCTGGCGCCGAGCCTCGTTGAACACCATCCCCATGGTGGGATCGGTTTGGAAATACTGGCCATCGGGGCATCTATCCTGGCCTTTGTGATAGGCATCAGCATCGCTTACCGCAAATTCACCGTCAAGGTCGACGAGCCGGATTACCAGGGTTTTTACAAGTTCTGCTGCCACAAATTCTATGTCGATGAGCTTTACCACAAGGTTATCGTTGTGCCGTATCAGTTTGCCGGCAAGGCGATCAGCAAGGTGATAGAGCCCTACGTCACCGATGCTCCGGTTCAGGCGAGCGGTTGGCTCTACCGTATGTTTGGTTTGGCGTTTAAGGTCGTTCAGGTTGGCTATGTGCGGATCTATGCGGTCTATATGGTTATCGGTCTGTCGATTTTGAGCCTGCTGCTCTCTCGGTCTTTGAACTTCTAAGGGTGAATCGATGTTTGAACACTTGATCTCAATAATGATCTTTGTCCCCATCATCGCTGGTCTGGCGACCTTCGTCCTGCCGCTCAGCAGAGAGGCGGCCAGGATAATCGGGCTGGCGGTTTCGGTGGTCGTGGTGTTGCTGGGACTTAAATTGTTCCTGTCCTTCAGCGGAGCCAGCGGCTCGTTCGAGTTCGTCGAATATGCCCCGATCAATGATTCACTCGGCAT
>JBPCUV010000149.1:0-2545 GCA_051010975.1 Desulfocapsaceae bacterium | reverse complement strand
TATCTGCAGACCTTCGAGCTGACCAGCCTGCTCCAGGTTACTGATGATATCATTTTCGATGATGTTGATGGCATCCTGCAGAGCAAGGTCAGCGGGTGGCGTGACCTGCAGTGTGATGGTTCGCTTGCGCTCGAGATGCTGTATCTGGGGCATGCCTTCACCATAGTTAAGGCTGGCGACATCACCTACTTTGATCAGATCTCCGTAGCGGTTGACGATGGTGGCGTTCATCAATTCTTCCGGAGAGTCGAAGCGCTCATCGCTGCCCTTCAGGACGAGATCGATCTGCTTGATCCCGGCCGGCCGGTAATCATCTATTTTTCTGCCGTCCATGAGGATATCGACATAGACGCCGAGATCGCGTTCGCTGAGGCCGTTTGCCGCCAGTCGTTCCTTGTTGGGTATCACCCGAATTTCGGGATAGCTGGTTTCCAACGAAGGAATCGGCCTGGTCTGAGAGCCTGGGATTTTCTGCCCCACGGCTCCAAAGATGGCCCGGGAACCTCCAACGATTGTGTCGATGTCCTCGCCTGAAACGTTGACGTCCACCGTGCGGCCGCCGCCCAGTTCAGACTGAAATATACCAACCTGGATGGAAACCCCGAAATAGCCGGGTATGGAGTTCATGATCTTCATAAACAGACCCATCATTTCCCGGGCCCTTGTTTCATAGATCGACTGGGCTCCGAATAGCGTTATCCGGTCAGCGCCTACATAAAACATATGTTTGATGGGGGCTATACCCATGGGATTGTCCTCCTCGTAAAAAGGATCGGCCTGCTCAAAAATATGGGCGCCGATCTCTTTGTACTTATCTATCGAATAGCCAGGGGGAGGAATGAGGATATTGAGGACGAAGTTGCGGTTACCCTGGGGCAGGTACTCGGCACTGGGACGGAGCCAGAAGACAATGCCTATCGACAGGGTGGTGAACAGAACAACAGTGACTACCCGCGTAAACACGTTGGCCAGGCAGATGTTGGAAAACCCCATGATGATTTTGACGAAAAACGGGCCAACTACAGATCTCTGCAGCCAGGTTTCCGTTTTCTTTTCGCTTCTTTTATAGAGAAGGTTGATCAGAGTCGGAATTACGGTAATGGATACCAGAAAACTTATCATGATCGAAAAGGTGATGGCGATGGCGATATCACGGAACAGCTGCCCGGCTTCTTCCTGCATGAAGATAACCGGAAGAAAAACGGCCACCGTCGTCGCCGTAGAAGCGAAGACTGCACCCCAGATTTCCTTGGTGCCGTCAAGGGCCGCCTGGTAAGCGTTTTTGCCCATTTTACGATGGCGATCAATATTTTCCAGTACGACAATGGAATTGTCGACCAGCATGCCGACGGCGAAGGATATGCCCGCCAGGCTGACCACGTTGAAGCTGCGGTTGGTGAGCCAGAGGAAAATGAAGCAGCCGATTACCGAGATCGGTATCGCCAGTGCCGTGGTGAGCGTCGACCTGACGCTGCGCAGAAAGGTCATCAGGACCGTGATGGCGAGTATCCCGCCGATCAGCACATTCTGCTTCACCAGGTTGATGGCGGTATTGATATAAGGCCTCTCATCGTAAAGAATTTCCAGATAGAGCCCCTGATCTTTGAGAATGGTCTCGTTCAGTCGGTTGACCTCTCGTTCGACGCTGTCGGTCATGGCCAAGACGTTGGCCCCCTGTTCTTTCTGTATACCGACGACAATGATCTGTTCGGCGTTATGCAGGACCGCCCCCTGTTCCTTGGCGTAGCCTTTGGAGACATTGACGATATCTCGGAGATAGACCCTCGACATTCCATCTTCATAGACAACTACATCAAGCGCTTCGGCTGGTGATTGAAATTGACCAACCGTTCGAATCCGATAGTTCTTACGGCCCACACCCAGGACACCGGCCGAGATAGTCGAATTGGCCCTGGTAATGGCCCCGGTAATCTGGTCGAAGGTGATGTTGTAGGTGGCCATTTTCTTGATATCGAGTTCCACGTGCAGTTCGTCTTCGGTACCGCCGAATACCAGCAGGGAGCCAACACCCTCGACCCGCTCCAAGTGCTGCCTGACATCGTTCTCGAAAAAAGTTCGGTAGTGATTGATGTGTTCCTCGTTCTCCGGTTTTGGTCTCAAGGCCGACCAGATCACCGGTGAACTGCTGGCGCCGGAGGCATCAATGCGCGGGCGTTTGGCGTTCTCGGGGTAGTCTGAGACTTCGTTGAGCTTGTTGGAAACTCGTAAAAGTGCATCGTCGAGATCGGTGCCCAGGGAGAAGGTCAGGGTGATTTCACCGAAATTGTTGTAGCTGGAACTCTCCATCTTGGTGAGCCCGTTCAGTCCCTTGAGCACCTCTTCCTGCTTCTCAATGATATCTTTTTCGATTTCGTAGGGAGTTGCACCTCCCCAGGTGGTTTGTACCGATATCTGCGGCTTTTCGACATCAGGGGTGAGTTGGACCGGCAGGGAGTTGAGGCCGATAATACCAAAGGTTATCAAGAGTATTACCGCCACGATGACGCTCACCGGCTTGTTGAGGCCGTATCTGACGATGTCCATA
>JBPCUV010000148.1:0-3131 GCA_051010975.1 Desulfocapsaceae bacterium | reverse complement strand
TTGATGGGATTTAAGTTTTTAGAAATAGGAATATATGATTTTAATTGAGTTGGTTGTCAAGATTATAACGCTCGTGAAAAGCTCATCATACTTATCTTTGTTGTATATCAAATCAGTTGTCATTTTGATTCAGCCCCTTTCGGCCTTTTAAATGGCCTATTTTAATTTAACTCCACTCCCTTCCTAAAACATTATCGCTTGATTTCAACCCACAAAACTGTGATTTATTGAGATTATGCCATGGAAATCTTGCTTGTCAAAACTTGTGCTTTCTTGCCAGTACAACAGGTTCAAGCACCTAAATTTTCATTACATATATCTTATTTCTTACAAATTTGCAAAAAAGGCAAACCCGGTGAAATGGATTTGCCCTTATTGATAAACGATATCACAACTTCTGAATCCACTTTTAAAATGACGGATACATAGCAGATAGTGCGCCACGAGGCTGCACAGGAGATGAGGGTATGTTGGTCCCTCGGAGTCGGCTTGCAGGATCAGGCTCCAAAACACCTCAAGCTGCATTGGTAAAGAGCCATTGTGGTGAGCGTTGAGGAAAAGGTTCCGCTGGACGGGATCAGTTGTGAATCAAAGAGACGAGTGTAAGCGAACCACTGACGAGGTGTCGAAAATTATCGGATGACGTCAAAACTGGTGGCTATCTGTACGCCAGGATAAGCCCAGGGGAAACCTGCTTACTGCCTGGGTGGCGTCCGGCATAAAGGTGGCGTGACTTTGATTTAGGCTCCTGTACAGAACGTGGGAACCTGTCGCCTCGATGCAAAGGGAGAAATTCAAGTAGAGGCCCTGCGAGAATGAGAGTACCGATGCGAGGCACAGGGGCGGAGCAGTTTGTAGTAGTGATGAAGTCACTGTAATGGTGATGGAGCGAAGGGACTGCATCGTCTGGTTTTATTGAAAGGATCAACCAGTAATGGGAGGAATCTTTTGAATAAAGCGAAGCCGTTTTCGATTGCCAAGCGTGAGGTTTGGGAAGCGTATAAACGGGTAAAATCCAACAAGGGTGCTGCTGGTGTAGATGAGCAATCGATAGAGGGGTTTGAGAGGGTCTTAGGTAATAATCTCTATAAACTCTGGAATCGAATGTCGTCAGGGAGCTATTTTCCCCCACCGATACGTAGGGTTGATATACCCAAACCAGATGGGCGAGTTCGTTCCTTAGGGATTCCTACGGTGACGGATCGAATTGCTCAAATGGTGGTAAAACAACGCCTGGAACCGATAATAGACCCTTATTTTCATTCGGATTCTTATGGTTACCGGCCTGGCAAATCAGCAATTGAGGCAGTAGGGCAGGCTCGGAAGCGGTGCTGGCGTTATAATTGGGTAATCGATTTGGATATCAAGAACTTTTTCGATACAATTGACCATGAGCTCTTGATGCGAGCGGTGCGAAAACACACCGGCTGCAAATGGGTGTTGTTGTATATTGATCGGTGGTTGAAAGCGCCGATCCAGTCAGCCGATGGCACCTTAACAGAACGAGAGAAAGGGACTCCACAGGGCTCGGTAATAAGCCCATTGCTGTCTAATCTATTTTTGCATTATGCATTCGATAAGTGGATGGATAAGATATTCCCTGAAATTCCGTTCGAGAGGTATGCTGATGATGTGATCTGTCACTGTGTGAGTAAGAAGCAGGCAAAGTTTGTTTTGTATGCTATAAAGCGACGACTATCCGAATGCCGGCTTGAATTGCATCCTGAGAAGACAAAAATTGTCTACTGCAAGGACAACCGACGAAAGGGTAATTACCCTAACGAGAAATTCGATTTTTTGGGGTTCACTTTCAGACCTCGTTTATCGAAGAATCATAAAGGGGAAGGTTTTGTCGGTTTTAACCCAGCAGTCAGTAACAAGGCGACTAAGGAGATTCGTGAAACCATACGGAGTTGGAGATTGCATCGGCGCAGTGAGAAATCATTGGAGAATCTTGCTCGAATATACAACCCAATAATCCGAGGTTGGATTAACTACTATGGTAGTTACTGTAGATCAGCGCTTTACAGAACCTTTTATCATCTTGACCGGATACTGTCGAGGTGGGCAAGTCGAAAATACAAACGCGTGGGAAGACGTCAAAGGAGAGCACTGCATTGGCTGAAACGGCTCATTAGTCGACAACCAACATTATTTGCTCACTGGCGTTTCGTCTATGCGTGGGCTAGACGATAGGAGCCGGATGAACCGAGAGGTTCACGTCCGTGTCTGTGAGGGGCTGAGGGGGAAGTTCCCTTGGCCTACTCGACTCGCAGATTCAGCTGCTTGCTATGTATGTTGGAGTTGTCACAAAAAAATCGGGCACTTGATATTGTGACGAAATTGTAGGTATCGCCAGATTATCCAATCTCTTGGACGAAGAGGATGGTGAAGCATCGATTGCACCTCTTATGAGCTCTTCATCTTTACATCAGGCCTTCTTCAGTAAATTTGTTAATACTTAATCAGAGTTATCAATTTTTAGCCCTTTTGCTTTTGTAATTTTTCAAATTTGTCATGCCAGACACATTTGTTACAATACGTCTCTGTCTCTTTTTCCACAACGGGTGCCAAGGATTCATCGACGTCCGGGTCGAAGCAAATCTCACCATCCGGGCATTCGAATTCATAGGTTTCATATTCATCGTCCGGATCCTTTACATAAAATTTTTCACATCCGCATTTAGGGCATTTCATTGGGGTTACCTCGCATTTTATGGTTTGCTTAAATCATTGCCATTTCAGGGGGCGATAGATTAGGGCCACATCGAACATTAACGAAGCCCATTGAACTTCCCGAACTTCTA
The DNA here is from genome assembly GCA_051010975.1 of Desulfocapsaceae bacterium. Classification (GTDB taxonomy): domain Bacteria; phylum Desulfobacterota; class Desulfobulbia; order Desulfobulbales; family Desulfocapsaceae; genus JABDQA01. The sequence goes on along the minus strand of JBPCUV010000148.1, from coordinate 324 downwards.
AACACCATTAAGGAACTTATGGAATAATCCTATTTAAGACTGCTTTTTCAGTTCATCAAGGGTTTCGAGGTCACAAACATCAAAACTTTGTCCGCACCCACCGCAAAGCATCTCGCATTTATCCGGTGTACGCGATCTCCGTTCCTTTAACTGTGCGCGACATTCTGGGCATCTGAGGTCAATCGCATCATTTTTATTATCAGTGTCAGCATTCATATAGATTCCCTTTATCCATATGTCTATTTAATCTGAATTATGCGGCAACTGCCTCCAAAAGGTAGTTCCGCAAGCCTGAAAACCGTTTCCAATAGCCTTGCCTTGATT
>JBPCUV010000147.1:0-5043 GCA_051010975.1 Desulfocapsaceae bacterium | reverse complement strand
AGGTCCCGGTGATCCCGGGCTGATCACCATGCGCGGGCGCTATCTTCTCGAGAAGGCCGAAGTGGTGGTCTACGACTACCTGGCGAGCAAGAGGCTGCTGCGCTATGTACCTGCTGACGCCCGTTTTGTCTATGCCGGAAAACGTGGTGGCGTCAAGCATACCCATACCCAGGAAGAGATCAACCAGATGCTGGTCGATTTCGCCCTGGAGGGAAAAACGGTGGTCCGCCTCAAAGGGGGAGATCCGTTTATTTTCGGCAGAGGAGGAGAAGAGGTCGAGACCCTGGCCCGCAGCAACGTCGAGTTCGAGGTTGTCCCCGGTGTCACTTCAGCAACAGCAGCCGCCACCTACGCGGGAATTCCAATTACCCATCGCGGCTATACGGCCTCGGTCGCCTTCCTCACCGGCCATGAGGATCCCACCAAAGAGACGAGCAACATCGATTGGTCCAAAATAGCCACCGGTATCGGTACCATTGTCGTCTACATGGGTATTAAAAACCTGCCGAACATTGTCAGGAACCTGATTGACCACGGCCGTTCACCCGACACCCCGGTGGCCGTCGTTCGTTGGGCTTCAACACCGGAGCAGAAGTCGGTGGTCGGTACCCTGGCAACTATTGCCGATATTGTCGCCGAGACAGGTATCAAGCCTCCTGCCCTCATCGTAATCGGTGAGGTGGTCAACCTTCGCGACACCATAGACTGGTTTGAGAAGCGGGAATTGTTTGGGAAACGAATCATTGTTACCAGAACTAGGGAACAGGCGAGTGAGCTGGTCGCCGGCCTCGAGGAGAACGGGGCGAGCTGTTACGAATGTGCGACGATCAATATCGAGCCGGTTGAGGATTACCACATTCTTGATGAAGCTCTAGAGCGAATCGATGAATATCACTGGGTGCTGTTTACTTCTTTAAACGGCGTTAAATACTTTTTCAACAGGCTCTACGCGAAAGGGCTCGACGCCCGTGACCTGAAGGGGCCCGACATCGGAGTGGTTGGCAAAAGCACCGCCGACCTGCTGCTGGAGTACGGCATCAATGCCGATCTGATTCCACCGGTTTTCACTGGCGAGGGGTTGGCAGAGAGTTTGCTGGATCAGGGTGTCGAGGGGAGAAACGTGCTGATTCCGCGGGCGGTTGAGGGGCGAGAATTACTGCCTGAGACTCTGCGTGGGGGAGGTGCCCAGGTGACGATCGCCCCGATATACAAAAATGTTCCGCCAGAGGGACGTCGTGAGGAGCTCAGAGCAGAACTGGAAAGCGGTGAGGTCGATATGGTCACTTTTACCAGTTCCTCCACGGTACGGAATTTCCTGACCATGGTTGATGCGTCTGATCAAGAGGAGTTGGAACGTTTGATGTCAGGGGTGAGCATCGCCGCCATTGGACCAATCACGGCCAAAACGGTGACCGACAGCGGTCTGAAAGTAGACGTCCAGCCAGACCGTTACACCATAGAGGCGATGATAAGAGAAATCATAGGGTATTATCACAGCTAATCATACTGAAAGTCATGATAGATGGGGAAACATACCCCGGGTATTCCACACCAGGTTCTCTCTCAGGCGTACTGTTGTTCAGAGGTATTAAGGACAATCCAGACAGGGACAATCTGAGTACAGAAAAGGATGAGTCTGACAAAGAGCAGCAGAAAGGACTGCTCTGCCGCGTTTGTCATCAGCTGATAACCACCTCAAAAGAAAGCCTCGAAAAAGACGGCAAACATCTTCATACCTTTTTCAATCCGGCCGGAATTGTCTATGAAATAGGCTGCTTCAGGAGGGCACCAGGCTGCCTGCCCTTTGGTGCTCCGAGCAGCGAGTTCGCCTGGTTTGGCGGTTACTCATGGCAGGTTGTCTACTGCCGGAGCTGCCAGCAGCATTTAGGTTGGAGGTTCAGTGGCGAGGACCGGTTCTACGGTCTTGTCGTCAACAAACTTACTGAAGGGTAAGCCTGATTCAGTCGCTTAATTTTCTTTAATCAGATCAATCAATTCCTGGGTGCCGAGTCTGCCGCTGACATCAGTGCCCTCCAGTAAACTGTCTGCCAGATCCCTCTTTTCCTGGTGGAGCTTAACAATTTTCTCTTCGATGGTGTGTTTGCAAACCAACCGGTATATGGTCACCGGCCGTGTCTGGCCGATGCGGTGGGCACGGTCAGAGGCCTGGTCTTCGACCGCCGGATTCCACCAGGGATCCATGTGAATTACGTAATCCGCGGCTGTCAGGTTGAGGCCGAGTCCACCGGCCTTGAGGCTGATAAGAAATAGATCCCCTTCGCCGGACTGAAACGAATCCACACGTTCTTTGCGGTGCCGGCTGCTGGTGCTGCCGTCGAGATACTGATAGGTGATCTCTTTCTCGTCTAGATAGCCCCTGATAATGTTTAGATGACCGATAAACTGGCTGAATACCAGCACTTTGTGCCCTCCGGCAATCAGCTCCTCTATAAGCTGGGAAAAGACGGTGAGCTTGGAGCTTGGTATGGCAGTCTCCGGGGTGATCAGTTTCGGATTGCAGCAGGCCTGGCGAAGCCTCATTATCTCAGTCAATACCTGCAGGTGTTTTCCACGGTTGTCGGTGGTCTGTTCGAGTTGATCCAGAGCGTTTTGGCGCAGCGCTTCGTAAAAATGCAGCTCTTCATGACTCATGGTCACCTCGAGGGTGACGTCGGTTTTGGGAGGCAGTTCCTCGAGTACCTGTGATTTGATACGACGCAGGATGAAGGGCCGGATCAGTTTCTTGAGTCTGAGCCGGGCTTCGCGGTTATTAAAACGCTCTATCGGGATGGCGAACCGCTCGTTAAACTGCTTGTGGGAACCGAGCAGACCCGGATTGATGAACTGGAAAAGATTCCACAATTCACCCAGGTGATTTTCCAGCGGAGTTCCGGTGGTGATCAGCCGAAATAATCCGTTCAGCGACATGGCCGCCTGAGATCTCTTGGTGGCGGCATTCTTAATAGCCTGGGCTTCGTCGAGCACGATGGTCTGCCACTGGACCTGGGAAAGATTATCGATCTCCTGCTGCAGCAGCGTATAGGTGGTGATAAGCAGATCGAACTTCCCGAGTGTGCCGATGATTTCTCTTCTATTCTTGCCGCCGAGTTGTCTGATGTTAAGTGTCGGGGTAAAGCGGGCTACCTCGCTCAGCCAGTTGGTCGACACCGAGGTCGGGGCAACCACCAGAGAAGGTCCGTCGGAGGCGTAATGGAGAATGATAGCCAGTGACTGCAGCGTTTTGCCGAGTCCCATGTCGTCTGCCAGGCAGCCGCCGACGCCCCAGTGCGCCAGCCGGGCCAGCCAGTGATATCCCTCAAGCTGATAATCTCTGAGTTCGGCCCTCAGTGTCGAGGGCAGTTCCGGGGTAAAGGACAGTGACTGCTCGATCTTGGATACCTGTTCGACCCAGGCCTTGTTGGTTTTCGTGTTGGCCTGCTCGATCAGTTTCTCAAGAGAATGGACGGCCAGCGGATGGACGCTGATCTCTTCGTCATCTGCGCCTTCTTCTCCGAAGGTGCTCAGCTCATCGAGACGTTTTTTGAACTCTCTGGTAAGGGCGACGAACTGACCGTTTTCTATCTCGATGAATCTGCCGGTACTTGATCGGATTCGAGTCAAAATATCTTTGAGATCGATGACCAGTTCCTGATCGAGCACCAGTTCTCCGCTAACTCCAAACCAGTTCTGTCGGTTGGTGCGAATTTTAAGATTAAGATTCTTGAGCGATACCTGATGGCTGATAGCGAGTTTTTCTCCTTCCGGCCATTCGACGACCACCTGGTCGCTTATCTCTCTGAGTTCAAGCAGTGCCTGGAGGCAGTCCTCCGGGTCCTGCAGGTGCCATTCCCTGTCACGTTCCTGTTCCAGATCGACAGCCAGGTCGAGAATCGGACACTGCTCTTCGATTTCCTGTGCTTTTTGTTCTTCCTTTGCGAGGTCTCTTCTGGTTTGCACCCGCTTGCCTTCGATCTCCGCCATGATATTTTCGGCGCCTTGACCCGGCTTCGAATAGTGATTGCCTGCCTTGAAGGGCTTGACCAGCATTTCCAACCTGAAGCCGGTGCCAAATGGCAGCACATGAATATAAATGGTCGTGTCTGCCTCGACAAAGATGATATCCCCAGCCTGTCGGGAGGACCGATCAACACCAATGGCTGAATGCACTGTCATGAATGAGGAGATGTTGCCGATAGCGGTCAACACCTCTTCACTTGCTTCGACCGGGACGACTAAGCCCGTTTTTCCGGTTATGGCAGCGATGCGTCGGTGGTTGTCATTTATTCTCACCACCTTGAAGCGGGTCTGGGTTTCCCGGACCAGCATGATGTTTTCGCCGCTCACAGGCAGGGCGAAGTTGATGTGCAGTTCCTCTCCTCTGTTTTCGACCAGCAGTTCAGGCTCTCCGGTAATGAAGTCGATGGGGGTGGTTGGATAATCGCTCAGAAAAAGCAGTGGGTGACCGACCAGGGCAAGCAGCAGTTTTTCTTTGTCGAAGCTGTAATGGGGTTGACCTTCGCCGCTGTCGATCTTGCTAATGGCGACACATATTTTTCGATCCTGCAGAGTGAGGAAAGGCATCCTGGAGGATTCATGCAGGCGGGCCAGAGAAATAGGCCTGCCTCTGCTCCAGGTACTATCATCTGAAAGCTTTTGCTCTCGTGGACGGACATTGAGCTCCCCGTTTTCGTAACCTATCAACCAGATCAGCCGCCGGTCCTGGTCCTTGTGATCCTGAACGGCGTTCGATGATACATTGATAAGGGCCTGAAGGCTTCGTTTCCAGGGCTCCTCCGGCTCAATCAGATCGACAAAGGGCTGCAGAGCTTCTACGGTTGTTCCGCTATCTATCGGCAGCTCATGGCCATCATCTGACGGCAACTGATTCAGCAGCCGGGACAATATGACTACGAACGTGGCATAGCCATGATCGGCTGCCTTCCGGTAGCAATTAAGCGCGGCCTTTTCGACTTCGGGTTCCAGGGTTCCGGTAAGCCAATACTGGGTGAGGGTTGCGAACAGGACAGTTACAGCCGAGGGCAG
>JBPCUV010000146.1:0-4151 GCA_051010975.1 Desulfocapsaceae bacterium | reverse complement strand
TGATCTGGAAAGGGCCAACCGTTTTTACGGGGAAACCCTGGGGCTTCCACCGGACACTATTCGTAATATGGAATCCGCCTATCTGATTGGTGATGCGATTGTGATGCTGAAAACTCAAGAGGAATGTGATGCGAAGCCTACGGAAGAATTAAACCCTAGAATCACCGTGGAAACCCACGATGCCTTCGCCACCGAAAAGGCCTTGAAGGAGCAGGGAGTCACAGTCTCTGACCCTGTCACATTCTATGATAGCACTCCGATTGGCGCCTTCCTCGACAGCGAGGGAAACAAGATATGGTTTTGTTCCGTATCAGTCGGAGACAATTCCTGAAAAGGAAACGATTTAGCGAAGAACAAATCATCAGGATCCTCAAAGAAGGAGAAGCTTTCGGCAGTGTTCGGGAAGCGTGCTATTGTCTCGCGTAAAGGGCCATTATCTTTTTTACGTAGTTCCTGGTTTCCTTGAATGGCGGTACCTTGTAGCCGTGTTTGCGTACGTTGCCGTAACCGGCATTGTATGCTGCCAGGGCTAGAGGGACATTGCCTCTGATCCCCGGGCGGTCTAGCTGCTGCCTCAGGTAGCGGGTGCCGCCGTCAAGGTTCTCCTCCGGGATATGGGGATCAACCCGCAACTCACCTGCAGTGGCAGGCATCAACTGCATCAGGCCGATAGCTCCCACAGGTGACCTGGCCCTGGGGTTATAGGCTGACTCGGTATTTACGACAGCGTGGATCAGCAGTGGGTTGATACGGTTATCCAGCGAAGCAGTCTCGATCATTCTACCAAGCGATAGCTTGTATTTACTTTCAGCTCTGCCCAGGTTTTTGGACAGCAGGGCCGGCAGGCGATAAATGTCTGTGTAATCTGCCGAGGGGGCACCTTTGCCCATGGCCAGCAAATCGTTGTAGCGCTGCTGGATGCGCCGGTGCATGGCAGGATCATCATCAACAACCCAAGAAACTTCTTCCCAGCTATTCTGGTAGTTTCGACAGCTGCGTCCATAAACTCTTTTTTCCGGTCTGCCGTTGACCACGAGGACGGTGTAGTAATAACGGCACAGCCTGTTCTCCTCGGTACAGGTCAGAAAGACGGCAAGATTGCGTTCTGTGCCAGGTTCTTCGGGGATAGTCCAGGAGGCTATTTCCCCGTCGCGAAGCTGTTGTTCCAGGAGGATGTCGGTATCACTCCGCAGCCGTTCCTCGGTCGTTGAGAGATCCGCGCAGCCGACAAGCCCGAGAAGAAACAGGCAGGTGAGTATCCCCGCCAGCGGCAGCCAGCCCATTCGTAACCTTTTATAGCTTATCAGTTTTTTCGTCATGGGAGCCTGCAGATCTTTCCCAGGGGGCTTACGGGTTGTCGAGGTAGATTTTCTCGGTAGTGACATCCAGTTTGTCACTTCCCTTTTGGCGCCCGTAAAGGGTAGCTTCTCGGTATCTTCGGCCTTCACTGTCTGTCTTGACATCACTGATCGGCTTGATCGTGAAGCGGTGACCGGTCTGAGGATTGGTCCAATGCCTTTCCTCCCCGGTGGGGGTCTGTCTGAGTTCCTTTTGCAACCGTTCTTCATCCGCTTTGTCCATATAGTTACCGATGACCCCGCCGATTAAGCCGCCTACCGCTGCACCTGCAACAACAGCGGCGATCTGGGTTACCTGGTCGTCATCCTTGGTCAGCATGTAACCGGTAAGCCCCCCTGCAGCTCCTCCGATAACTGCACCCTGTTGCGTCCGGGTACAACCTGCTGCTGCGACCTGGATGATAATGAGCAGGCTGAAGAATATTCCAAACTGTTTACGGATCATGGATTGTTAACTTACCCGTTTCCCTGAGGTGATAGACAATCGCCTTTTAAGCCTGCCCAAAATATTCAATAAATTGCTCTCCGCCAGACATCAACAATATGAAGCCTATCTTCTTTCAACTGCCTTTTCAAGGAGTCTCTGCTGATTCATCGTTAGAGTGCCTTCTCAAACATTTGGAATTAAACTGATAATTTTTCCAAACCTCATTTCAGCCCTTGCCATGAGTTCGAGCATGAGCCTGTCACAGACATTCAGATTTCTGAAAATGATTTCATCGATGACCTCCTTCTCAAGAATTTGCCATTGAGTTGGTTGAGGCAAAATATTACAGGATGAGCAATGGAATTCAGGTAGAGACTGCTATTGGAAATATCAATTACATTAGACAACCACATTGTTACGCTTATTTGTTAGGAAGTGTGATTATATTGTTGTCCTGACCATCACCTCACGCCTCATGGCAGCATCTCAAAAGCGACGTCCTGTCGCACAAATGAAGGAGGGTGATAATTATGGTCAAACAGACGAAATCCATCAGATCAGTTTTGTGGGGGACACTGGTTACACTTCTACTGGCTTTCTCGCTAGGAGCATTTACAGGATGTGGGCCAGGAACTGCCGGGTATGACTGGCATAGCGGTGAAATCGAAGATCATCACTCAACATCCTTAATCGCCGAACCGACAGATAGCGATAGAGATAAAACTATTTCCAATAGTATTGGAATGAGCTTTATGTATATCCCCCCGGGTTCGTATTTAAGAGGAAGTCCTCAGGAGGAACCAGGCCGGGAGAGTGACGAAAGCCAGCAGTTGGTGACATTGTCAGATGGTTACTACATTCAGACGACAGAAGTTACTCAAAAGCAATGGAAAGCAGTAATGGGAGAATTGCCGCTTTACATCATAAAGTGTGATGAAGAGTGCCCGGTAGAGCGAGTGTCTTGGGATCATGCTCAGGAATTCATCCGCAAATTGAATAATATGGACGGTTCTCAGATCTACAGACTTCCGACCGAAGCAGAATGGGAGTACGCCGCTAGAGCTGGGAGCAAAACATCCTTTGCCAATGGAGAGATATCCGCTCTGACTTGTGATCATGATGCAAAATTAAGTGATCTTGGCTGGTATTGTGGCAATTCAAAAGTCTCCCGACACCATATCGTTGCCCAAAAGCATCCAAACGCATGGGGACTGTTTGATATGCACGGCAGTGTGTGGGAGTGGTGCTCTGATTGGTATGGTCAATATCCATCAAAAAGCGTGAACGATCCGCTCGGTCCGCCAGATGGTACAGAACGCATAATGCGGGGTGGGGGAATTGCCGATACTGCCAGAAGTTGTCGATCCGCTAACCGTCACAGTTTAAGACCCGACGTTCAATTCAATAATATAGGGTTACGAATAGTGCGCTCGTTGTAATTACATTTCAATTGCTCGAGGGAAAAGTGTTTCGATGGAAAAATGGAGAGATTGCTGCTTCCAATAACTGACAGAGCATGCATCCAAAAATATATTTCGAGTTACCAGGTGTTTTGCCTAACAAGAAGGGGCCGCATAAGGCCCCTTCTTCCATTTACAGGACAATGTATGACCACTCAATCAAATCCCCTCTTTTTCTATTTTATTTTACTTGATCGGCGGGAATTATAGATAAGCAGGGTCTTGTTCAGACTCAAGCAGTTTCTTTTTCCGTTCACTTCCCCATCTGTACCCACCAGTTTTTCCAGCTTTTGATATAACCCTGTGGCAGGGGATAACAACCGCCAGTTTGTTTGAAGCACACGCAGAAGCTACCGCACGGACTGCCTTTGGTTTCCCCATCCTCTCAGCCACATCAGTATAGCTCATTGTTTCGCCTGGTTTGATTTGCCTGAGAACCTCCCAGACTTGTTGTTGAAAGGCTGTTCCTTGAATATCGAGAGGAACGTGAAAAGTATCTTTCGGTGATTCTATGAAATCAACCACTTCTTCGATAAGCGTTTTAAATCCTCTATCAGCCTTGTTAAGACGAGCATTTGGAAATCTGGCCTGAACCTGATCTGGCAGTGCTTTAGAATCATCCCCAAATTCAATTGCACAGATTCCCCGATCAGTTGCAGCAACGATTACCCATCCAAGATAACATCGGGCAAGCCCGTAGGTTATCGTCACTCCATCTGCTCCTCTGCGATATTCCTTTGGCTTCATAGCCAGTTGATTTCGCTTCTTGTCGTAGGCACTGCCACTGGAACCATATCCAGATGAATATATCGCATCAGTAACTGACGGACTTGTTTTAAGGTTTGTTTGAAAACGGTGTGACTGATGCCTTGAGGCATATTGTTTAGGAGTGATACCAACTATCTT
>JBPCUV010000145.1:0-5429 GCA_051010975.1 Desulfocapsaceae bacterium | reverse complement strand
AGCGCAGGATGTTTGTCAAACATGCCGTTCCATATTTTTCGGGCGTAATCATAATGGCTGTCATCGGGTGTGATGAGATATCCACGAAATACAGACTTCAATTGAGCAATTTGATCGCTAGATAAAGTAGTCATCTTATTACCTCCAGGTTAGTTGGTGGAAAATCTAAATTAAAAAGTGTGAGATTTTAGAAGACTCTGAAAAGAACAAGCCGAGTCACCACCTTTGATGGCAACCCGGCTATCTCATTAAGACCCGTAGCTTTCCGTCCCTGTTTTACAGCAGGTTTGGTTTTCTACATCAGCAAATATGTGGTTAACAGCACTTCCTAACAATATACTACATTGTGGTATCGGTCAAGTGTAGTAAACTTTTCTCTACATATGATGAAGATCTAGAAGGACTCGAGAAGTCTCCAGCAGCTTGGTTGGGGATAAGGCAGAATTGAGAGTTACAATTTCAAAAAACAAAAATTTAAGATAATTGAGCTGCTAGCTAAGGTTGACATGATGTATGTTCAACTCATTTCTTACCGTTTTTATTCGTTGGTTCTTATTAGTACCCATATAGCATACCCACCAAATACTGTTCCAATAGGAACATTTCCAAGGTTCAGAATTGATAAAATCCAAAGAGCTGTTCTTGACCAGTTTTTTCCCTGACGAAATGCTTTGGCGGTGGCTATATGAACTACGCCTAGTGCAATAAGTGGTAGCAGGATGATTACCCCTGTAAACATTGCCGGCAGCCAGGCGATGTCTGCAGGCTCAGCTTGATTATTCAGTGCGAGTAAACCGAAAACACCCGCCAACCCTGCAGCCAATAGATATAACACTCCAAGTACAACAAGAATCGTGCTGACGACTCGAATATGTTTCGACATAGGTTGGTCCATAATAACTCCTACATTATGAGAAGGTTCAGCAATAACCTGTAAATATTTCGGTGGGCGATGAATTATTGTGTGCAGAAAATGTAAAGCTCAGAGGTTAATTGTCAGAATGAATTACATGTCAATTTCAAGTTGACGCTGACAAAGATGTCATGTCCTTCCGCTCGCACAAATTAACCACTTATTAGAATCGGTCCAGCTGATGCAATGTGCTGTATAAGATCGAGTATAGATGTTTTCTCCAAATCAATGAGATGACTGATCCCTAACTTCCTGTTTTAAGGATTTAGAGATTGTTTATGAAAATCTTGACTATATCTAAATAGGGATGGGGCGAAGATTTTCCTGATATGTTACCGAACCTCCCTCCAATGCAATTCAAGAGGCTTGTCTAGGAGTTGTTGGTAAATTGCTTTAGCTTAGGCAGGAGGGAGACTGAACGTGTTGTCGTCAAAAAAGATTCTGAAAAGCATTCAATCATGATCAAACACATAGCCCAAAGAGCGTCTGCTTTTGAAGTATTTCGGTTTTTTAGGGTGCTCCTCAAAGTAGCGGCGAAAACGGACAATGTAGTTGTCTACGGTACGAGTTGATGTTCCCTTGGTGTAGCCCCAGCCGATCTCCAGCAATTTGCTCCTCGACAGGGGACTTCCCTTGTTCACGATAAAGAGTTTGAGCAATTTGATTTCCTGCTCAGTCAGTTGAATAGCTCCGGCACGGCACTCTGTCTGACCGGTTGTAAAATCGATAGTGTTTTCTCCAAAATGGTAGCTTGTTTGTTTCTCTGATTCGGTTGCCAATAATTCGCCCTGCTCACGCTGCCACTGGTCCCTGGTCAGCAGACGATTGACCCGGAGTAAGAATTCCTCCAGGCTGAAGGGTTTGGTCATGTAATCATCTACGCCATCTGTAAAACCATCGATTTTATCTGACGGTTCTACCTTGGCAGAGAGGATGATGATGGGCATTCGCTCATCCTCCAGCCGGATCGATTTTAAAATCTGCATTCCATCGATGCCTGGCAACATCAGATCAAGAACAATCAGATGGGGACACCACTGCTTCCAAGCCTCCAAACCGTCAATTCCATTTTGAGCCACTTTCACCTGATGCCCCTGCATACTCAGGTTCAACTCGATTCCTTCGGCGATATGGCGATCATCTTCAATGATCAGGATTCTCTTCTTTGCTGCAGTCATTTATATCCTCTCGTTCAACTGTTCTAACCAGTTAGGCGAAATAACAACAGAGCAATAACCGAACAACGATCAGGGGGGTGCATCGAGTAATGTGGCAACTTGTTCCACCTCAGTCATATCGGGTTCTTTTCTGGGTAAAGAGAAGGTAAATTCTGCCCCTCGTCCCAAGCCATCACTCGTCGCCGTAACCTTGCCCTTGTGGAGCCTGGCAATCTGCTGGACCATGTACAACCCCAGGCCGGTTCCGCCAGCATGGCTCCAGTCCGACCGTTCAATCTGGAAAAATTTCTTGAATATTTTCTTGACCTGGGAATTTTCAAAACCGATGCCGTTATCTTCAAAACGAAGAGACACATGCTTTTCTGTCTGACCAAGAGATATTTTAATCACTGGCTGAGCATTTTCATTGTGTCTGATCCCGTTGGACAGCATGTTCATCAACAGCACCTGAAAGAGTGAACGATTGATAGAACAATAATAATGTTGTCCCGGCTGCTTCTTGATAAGGATCTTGCTGCCACGAAATAGTTGTTCATTCTTCTTGTAAAATTCTTCAACCTCTTCAGCCAGGTCGGCAATGAGGAATTCACCACCATAAATCTTGGCCTCGATTCGGGCCAGATTGAGGATGCCGTTAATACTGTCGGAGAGACGGCCCACATCAGCGATCATATAGCCGAGATATTTCAGCTGCATGTCTCGGGGAAGCTCATATTTGGTAAATGTCTCGAGATAGAGCTGAAGTGAGGTTGTCGGAGTCTTCAGTTCATGGGTAAAGCTGTTGATAAACCTGCGTTGCAAACGATAGAGGGTCTGGGTCTTTCTCTGATAAACGAAAATAGTAAAAACACCAATCAGGATGATGCCAACCAGGATCGAAAGAACCATGATCACGACCCAAGTCTGCCAGGTTACGAATCTTTGCGGATCAAGGTTGTTATTTTCAAGTACAGCCCGCAGGCCACTACTGACCTCTACATACCAGTAGATATAGAGAAACAGAGACAGACCGAGAGCAATAATTGAAAAGATAAAGATAGAAATGGGATGGAGAAACCAGAGTGTTCGCCTCATTGGTCTCCACTGCTTTGTAAAAGAATTGTCATTTATGTTTCCTGACTATCCATAGTCAAATTAATACTTTACGATATCCTTGTAAGATACTTTTCTTTCACCCCACGAGGTATAAAAATGACAAGCAATCACCCCGTCCATCATCTTGGCATCAAGGCCCGAGTTTTGTTGACCAGTGTCTTTGGGCCATATGCCCAAGACGACGAATATGGCAGCAGTACAATCAATCCAATGGAACTCTACCATAATCAAGTTACCCGCGTACAGGGGGTTTTCTCCCTGCGAATGTTTCACCGATCCTTCGGTTTATTAATGATTAAGGAGAACATTGAAGCGCCCTGTACTCTTCTAGATTTCCCGGATCTGGATCGATTTATCGAGACCATTCGTGAGAAAAACTACGACATAATAGGTATTAGTTCCATCATCCCGAATGTTTATAAGGTCAAGAAGATGTGCGAATTGATCCGCACCTTCCAGCCTCAGGCAACCATCGTGGTCGGTGGACATATCAGCAACATGGATAATATCATTGATATCATTGACACCGACCATCTTGTGCGGGGTGACGGTATCGCATGGTTTCGTCGATATCTGGGCCAGGACTTGGGCAAAGCGGTGAAACATCCGGCGGTCGAGTCGGCTTTCGGCTCAAGAATTCTTGGCCATTCCCTCTCAGACAAACCGGGAGAGACTGCAGCTGTGGTGGTGCCTTCAGTGGGATGTCCCATGGGGTGCAACTTTTGCTCTACCTCTGCCTTGTTTGGCGGTAAAGGTAAGTTCAAGAATTTTTTTGAGAGCGGCGAAGAGCTCTATAAAGTGATGAGCGATCTTGAGGAAAAGCTCAAAGTATCATCCTTTTTCATCCTCGATGAGAATTTTCTCCTCCACCGGAAAAGGGCATTGAGTCTGCTCGAGCAGATGAAAAAAAACAATAAAAGCTGGGCCCTGTATGTTTTTAGTTCAGCGCAGGTTTTGCGATCATATCGGATAGAGCAGCTAGTGGCATTGGGTATTTCCTGGGTCTGGATGGGATTGGAGGGTAAACAAAGCCAGTACAGCAAGTTGGCAGGTATCGAAACCAGATCCTTGATCGAGGAGTTACAGGGGCATGGCATCAGAGTTCTCGGATCATCGATTATCGGTCTGGAGGAGCACACTCCAGAAAATATTGATCAGGCCATCGACTATGCTGTTTCCCATGCCACCGATTTCCATCAGTTCATGCTTTATACTGCTAATCATGGGACCCCACTTCATGCCCAGCTCAAAAAAAATGGAACCTTGCTACCGCCTGAAGAATGTAAGGTTTCTGACAGCCATGGCCAGTTCCGCTTCAACCACCGACACCCACATATCCCCCCAGGTGATGAGGAACGTATACTGATTAAGGCATTTGAACAGGATTTCAAAATCAACGGCCCTAGTCTCTCACGTTTGATTCGCACTATCCTCAACGGCTGGCAGCGTTATCGCTCTCACCCTGACAAGCGGATACAAAGCCGCTACCGGGTTGAGGTCAAGCCGTTGCACACAACGTATGCGGGCGCTGTCTGGGCCATGAAAGAATGGTACCGGGATGACAAGGTGCTGTATCAACAACTCAGTGAGCTTTTAGACGATATTTATACCACCTTGGGATGGCAGCCTCGGCTGGTGGCCCCATTGATCGGTCGATATGCATACTGGGCGATGAAAAAGGAAGAAAAACGGCTTGCCGAAGGGTGGACGATTGAGCCCAAGACCTTTTTTGAACATAATAAAGCTGCCCTGGCTGAGGTGAAAGATACTACAGACCTTGCCGATTCTTTGAATGAAAAGGAAATTATACCAAACATTACATCACTTAAGCCGTTACCACTATCTTTGCAGACGAGTGACAGGGGGAACAACTGAATACTTTGCAGTGTACCGATGGGAACTATTTGGGGAAAAAGTCGCCCAATACGGCTAATTATTTTATATGGCAGCTCGAAAATGAGTAATGAATAATCCTATATGAGAAGCATTTTATCTGGTGCCACAGAGTTTAAAGTCTGAATGAAATTTTGCCTGACGAAGGACAAGCCATAAGCATCCCACCGATATACTTGGGAAGACGTAATCGCTGGTCACGTTCGGGACACTTTTTTCTGTGTGTTCAGTCATTTTGTTAGAGGTTTAACACTAAAGCTTATTCCTTATATGTCTCAATTCCTTACTTATCGGCCTTAGTTTACCTTGCCACTGGATGTATCGATTATCGTTTGATATAGTCGATGATT
>JBPCUV010000144.1:0-4142 GCA_051010975.1 Desulfocapsaceae bacterium | reverse complement strand
GAAACCAGCGGTCATCCGACATCGGAGACCGTTGCCCGTCTGGGCCTAGAGAGCTTCTAGAAAACTGCAGGAAGCAGTCCTGGAGGCTTTCCTCTCTTCGGTGGAGGATTTTCCCGGTTCAGCTGATCTCGTTGCAGAAGTTGAACGATAATTCTGGGCTGGCACTGCGCATGAGCAGTTTCCAGCCCTTGTTGTTCGGCTGAACAGTATCAAAACAAAGGGCCGGAGGATTTTTCCGTTTCGGGCCATCGTCGTCTATCTGGCGATCAGGGTTTTGTTTCGATGAACACAACGTCAATTATTACAGGCTTTGCCGACGAAGTGTCCGATGATCTGGATGTGCAGATCAGGGCGATTCAGGAACTTGGCTGGAAGCACATCGATCTGCGTACGGTGGACGGCAAGAATGTGAGCAGTCTCAGCGACGACGAATTCGAGCGTGCCTATCATCGGTTGCAGGAAAACGATATAGCGATTGCCTGTTTCGGCTCCACTGTTGCCAACTGGGGACGGGAAGTGAACAGTGATCTGGCACAGGATTTAGAAGAGCTGCGCACCTCCATCCGGCATATGCAGAGCGCCGGGGTTCGCTACCTCAGGATCATGAGTTACAAGGTCGCGGAACCTGCTCCTCTTGGCGGCGAAATGGAATCGGCCATCATCAACGGTATAAAACAAATCGTCGAGATGGCTGAAGACGGCGGTGTTGTCTGTCTGCACGAAAACTGCCTGACCTGGGGTGGACAGAGCTATCTTCACTCTCTGAGGCTGCTCGATGCGGTAGATTCACCGGCACTGCGGCTGGTCTTTGATACGGGTAACCCGGTATCCATGAAAGACGTACGTGGAAGTGACCCCTATGATTATCAGGACGCTTATCTGTTCTTTGAGCAGGTGAAAGAATATGTGGACTACATTCATATTAAGGATGCCGTGGTGGACAGTGACGGGGTGCGTTATGTCTTTCCCGGGCAGGGTGACGGCAGAGTCAGAGAGATCCTGAAGAGCGTCTCTGAAACCCGGCCGGGTCTTCCCATCTCCATAGAGCCCCACGTTTCAGTTGTGTTTCACGATCCCTCGATCCAGGCTTCTTTCGAGGATCGCTGGAATAATTTCGTAGAGTACGGAAGGCAGGTTGTCAGTATGGCAAAGGAGGCTGGAATAACCTTCAGCTTATAATGAAAAATGTGGTTTTTTTGCAGAGTGAGGATTTTTGTTCAAGATCAAGACGGGCATGGAAATTTTGCCTCAGGCCGAGTTGCGGCCGAGGATACTAGGTCCATAGGCAACGAACGACTTGAGTGAAAAGACAATCTTCAAGCTAACCACAAACGGGAGGAGTAGACTATGAGAAACCAGATCAGGTCATTAGTTGTACTGTTTGCGGCAGTATGTCTTACCCTTGGGGTCTTCACCATTCAGACCGTTTCCGCTGAAGCTGCCTGGAAGCCGGATAAGCCAGTCAACCTTGTAGTTCCATGGGGTGCTGGTGGAGCTACCGACGGAGTGTCACGGCAGACCGCCATGGTTCTCGAGGGAATCCTCGGTCAGAAGATTGTCATCGTCAATCAACCCGGTGCTTCGGGTTCGGTGGGTACCAAAAATGTCTTGGATAAGCCTAAACAAGGTCTCTACTGGACTGCGGGAGCAGTAAAAGATCTTGGGGTCTATAAGGTTCAGGGACTGCTCGATACGACCCTGGATGACTGGCATCTGTTTCTCAACTTTGCCATTCCCAATGTGGTTGCGGTAAATGCGGACTCACCGTATAAGGATTTCGGCGAACTTCTGGAGGGCTTCAAGGCAAATCCCGGAAAAATTAAAGTCGCCACCGCCGGTGTCAATTCCGCCGGCCACACAGCCATCGAAATGATCAAGTCCTACACCGACATCGACTACAAACATGTGTCTTATGAAGGTGGCAACCCTGCGGTAATCGCCACGGTTGCAGGCGAGTGCGATGTGGTGCCGCAGCTGGCCAAAGAAGAAGTCGATATGCTCAAGGCGGGAAAGCTCAGAGCACTTGCGGTTTTAGCCGATGCTCCGCTGACCATCGAGGGTTACGACCAGGAGATTCCTTCGGTCAAGAAATGGATCCCCGATTTTGTCACTGCCCCGATCTATTTCGGTATTTTCGTACCGAAAGGAGTGCCGGAAGAAGCGGTGGCAACATTGACCGATATTTGGAATAAGTCGCTCGTCAATGATGAAGGGCTGAAGACCTTTGCTTCCCAGAACGCAATGATTTTTGATCCTGCCACAGGCGATGCTGCCATGAAGAAGGCTTTTCCCATGGTGCAGCTTGATGCCTGGCTCAAATTTGACAGTGGCGATGCGGCCATAGATCCTTCGACAGTGGGAATTCCACGTCCCTAGCATAATATCATGAACTCCCAGATGCCCGGACTCATGCGTCCGGGCATCTGGTCACCCGGCTCCAGGAGCTCGTTCACAATTTCACCATGGTAAAAAAGGACTTTATCACCTCAATAGTCCTGATTGTTTTCAGCATTTCGGTAATTGTTTCTTCATATACGATGCCGCGGCTTGAGCGCCGTGGTATTGACCCGTTTTCGGCGCCTGGCGTCGTACCCGGGATGATCGGGCTTATACTGCTGTGTCTGGCGCTCATCCTCTTCGTCAGATCCGTCAGGCGAGGCGGCTATCTTCTCTTCAGTCAACCCGTGGATCCGCAGAGTGGGCATCGAGGAGCAGCTCAACGGGTGACTCTGACGCTTGTCATTTCTCTGATCTATGCGATTGGGCTGCTGGGGCGAATCGACTATACCCTGGCCACTCTTCTTTATATATTTTCTTTCATCTTCTTGTTTGAATATCGATGGGGTTTACCCTTTAAGAGCCAGAAGAAGGTAGTGGTTTTTGCACTATTGCAGGCCTTGGTGGCCGCAGTGCTGATCAGTCTGGTGTTCAGGAAATTATTTCTGGTAGATCTGCCGTGAGGGGGAGATGTTCGAAGGACTGAAATATTTCAGCGAAGGCCTGCTCGGATTTTTAACGCTGCGGACCCTGTTTGATATTCTCTGGAGTACCCAGCTGGGTATCATCGTCGGCATGCTGCCGGGCCTCACTGCAACGATGGGCGTTGCCCTGATGACTACGCTGACTTTTTCCATGCCCCCGGAAAACGCCATTCTTATCCTTGTCTGCATGTATATCGGCGCCATTTATGGCGGCGGACGCAGCGCTATCCTGCTCAACATTCCGGGGACACCCGCCAATGCGGCAACAGCCATGGACGGACATCCACTGGCCTTGAGAGGAGAGGCCGGTCGGGCCATTGGCATCAGCACCACCGGCAGTTTCCTTGGTTCCATCATCGGTATGGTGCTGCTGGCTTTTTTTACCCCACTTCTTGGTAATTTTGGGCTCAATTTTCAGTCGTTTGAGTTTTTCTGGCTGGCAATTTTCGGCATCGTTATCTCCGGCAACCTGACCGCGCCGAAGGATCCGATCAAGGGCTGGATATCCGGTTTTCTCGGTATTTTTATTGCCCTGATCGGCATGGAGGCTATTCACGGATTCGTTCGCTTCTCTTTTGGCAACACCAATCTGTCTGGGGGAATCAATTTGATTCCGGCTATGGTCGGTGCCTTTGGTTTTGCCGAAATCCTGTCGATGATGAAATATCAGCATGTCAACGTAGTCAAGAGCCGGATCAAGCGGATAATTCCCAAAATGGGCCAGATAGCGAAATATCGAAAGACCATTGTACGATCGGGGCTGATCGGCACCCTGATCGGCGCCATACCAGGGGTTGGCGAGGATATCGCTGCCTGGGTGAGCTACGATTTTGCCAAACGCGGCAGTAAAGACCCTGACAAATTTGGCAACGGCAGCATCGAAGGGTTGATCGCTTCTGAAACAGGCAACAACGCCGCAGTTGCCGGCGCCGTTATACCGGTATTGTCTTTAGGGATTCCCGGTTCGGCACCGGCCGCGGTACTGTTGGCTGCCATGTTCATCCACGGTGTCCGGCCGGGTCCGATGATCATGATCGAATCACCTGATTTTGTCTACAAAGTCGTGGCAATGGTGTTTCTGGCTACCTGTGCGATGTTCATCCTTGGACTGTCCATGGTCAGATATGTGGTCAAAATCCTCCAGGTACCCCGCACAAAATT
>JBPCUV010000143.1:0-4013 GCA_051010975.1 Desulfocapsaceae bacterium | reverse complement strand
TACCAACCATTTGAGGTTACCGAGTTCGATTACATGGGCGTGAACGAGATCATTTATCAGGAAAATGGTGTGACGATTCGATCCATTCCAGCTATTCACTCCTTGGACGGCCCGGTGAGTTTTATTCTCGAGTGGAACGATCTCAAATTTGTGTTTGGAGGCGATACATATCCGAACAAATGGTATGCGGAGCATGCCAAAGATGCTGACCTGGCGATTCACGAGTGCTTCATCGCTGTACCGGACATGATCGAGAAGTTTCAGTTCACACCACAAAGCGCTCTATCGGTAGGAACCCAAATCCACACCGCACCTGAAGCATTTGGCAAGATGATGTCAATCGTCAAGCCGCGGATGGCTGTGGCCTATCACTTTTTTAAAGATTTTGATACTACAGGGCCGATTTATGATCGTATTCGTACTACCTACGACGGAGAACTGAGTCTCGCCGAGGACTACATGGTGTGGAACATCACCAAGGATGACATCCGCGTGAGGATGGCGATTGTTAATGAAGATGTCTGGCCGCCTCCTGCGACCGAAAAGCCACTATTGCCCGATTCAAGTCAAAGGATTCCTTATTCGGACTTTATATTGGGAGGTAAATACGACATGAAAGACGTGATTCAGCCCACGTATGACGAAATCAATCAAGAGTATGGGCTCAACGAAAAACAAGAAGACTAATCACCCGTACGGTTATTATCAAACTTGGATTATTAGATAATTTTCAAGCATCCTCGTTTTCGAAATAAAGGTGACAGTTGGTCAAAGACTTTAAGATTGGTGAGTAGACCAAGGGAATTTCACCCTCAGCCGCTCGCAGAACCGTACGTGATACTCTCGCATCATACGGCTCCCATTATCCAACCATGGCCCGGCCATATTTCTGCCAATGGACCAGCAAATGCTGATTTTGTTGAGCAATCCGATTAAGTCGCCTCAGGCTTCGCCCTTTGTGTCGCCACAAATCACGATACTTGCGCCTCAGGTAGTAACCTAATCGCTCATCCAGATACCTGAACAGCTTGAACAGCTCCGTTCGGTAATAACGCCCATAGTACTGCCACCATCCTCTTAATACTGGATTGATGAAACGGGCAATATCCTCCAACGGCAACAAAGCATGATCGCCCAGTTGCCAGCTACGGATCCGCTCCCGCATCTTTTTGAGCGCTTGCGGGCTGACCGCCGGCAAGAAACTGGTAAATATCGTTCCGTTGCGGTCTACCGCCTTCCGCGGTCTGAAACAAAATCCCAAAAAGGTAAACTGAATCTCCGGATAGCGCCCTCGTCGCCGACTGTCTCTGCAGTACACGATTCGAGTCTTTTCCGGATGCACTTCCAGCCCACAGGCTATGAACCGCTCTTTCAATTTAGCTTTCAGTCGCTCAGCCCATTCCCTCGTAGGACAATGGCAGACAATATCGTCTGCGTATCGCTCGAACAAGATATCGGGTTGATAGCGACGCATCCAGTAATCAAACGCATAATGCAAAAACAGATTGGCCAGCAACGGGCTGATTACCCCTCCTTGTGGAGTGCCTACCAACCGTTCTTCAAGGCTACCGTCAGCTAATTGCACCGGTGCCTCAAGCCAACGCTTGACATATAACAGGACCCACCGCTCATTCGTATGCTTTTCCAGGGCTTTCATCATGAGTTCATGATCGATGGAATCAAAGAACGCCTTGATATCCAAATCGACAACCCAGTCCCTTTTCCAGCATCGCCTGCGCGCCTGCCCGACTGCATCATGGGCTGATTTACCGGGGCGATACCCGTATGAGTCCTCATCAAAGTATGGATCAACCTGAGGCTCCAGTCTTCGCTTGACAACCATTTGAGCAATACGGTCGGTTATAGTAGGAATCCCTAACAACCGCTTACGTCCATCACCCTTTGGAATCTCCACCCGTCTTACCGCTGAGGGAAAATAACTCCCAGATGCCATACGGTTCCATAAACGATAGAGATTGTCTGCCAAATTCTTATTGAAGTCCTTCAGGCTCTGCTGATCCACACCCGCTGCCTTGCCTTTGCCTTTGATCTCCAGATATGCTTCCCAGACCATCTGCTTGGTGATCGGGAATGGTTTGTCCATTGCGGTGAAGTTCCTCCCAGTCATACCGGTTGACTCCTCCTCACGAACTGGATAACGCAACCCCTTCGCTCCACATCCATTACAGATGCTTCAGCACTACTACGAGTTGCTCCGCCCCTGTTCCCGGAATAACAGAATCCCGGAACCAGGTTCCCACGTTCCATATCAATGCCTGCACAGAGCTCATGCCGCCTATACACCGGTTGCCGCTCAGACCGTAAGCAGGTATCGCCTGAACTGATCAGGGTGCTATTAGCAACCACCCTTTTTGACAACGTCTATACTAATTTCGATGCTTCATCAACGGTTCGCTTTCGCTCATCTTCCCTGTACCCACCTGACAGCTTTTCTGCTGCCTTTTCCCCATCGCTCACCACCACGTCTCTTAAACGCAGCAGCATGAGGTGGTTTGAAGCCTGCCCCTACAGGCCGGCTTCGGGAGGCCACACTCCCATCATCGATACAGCTCCACCGGTGGCTTCACCAGTGTTCGTGGCACACGCCAAAACAAACCTCCTCACTTGTGCCGAAAGGGTTCACTGCAACCTGACATTAATGGCCTTCATTTTAGAACACTGCCACATTGTTGCATTTACACGTTAGGATCACGATGCTACAATGTAGTAAATATATTGATTAACAAGCAATTCAAGCAAGGTGTTCCGTGGGAAAATTGCTTCTTCAATACCTTTTTTACCAAATTCCCTGCAGCAATTGGATAATAACAGTTTTGAGCAATTAATAAATTCGTAGAAGCTGGCCTTGTTATCTAAAATTAAAGAAAAGAATTTGCCATATAAAATCGTTTTGAAGAATATATCACCAAGTTCATATGCAGTTACTTTTTTAATATTTTGCTTCATATTTCCAAAATTTTATACGATAGCACTCACCATTTTTGTACCAATATCTGCAGCCTTCTTAATAAAGAAGAGCTTAACCATTCACATGAAGTTGACTGGGTTAACTATAGTTATTCTGTTGTTTATTCTCAGTTCATTATTATCGGCCTCG
Source organism: Desulfocapsaceae bacterium (assembly GCA_051010975.1). Lineage (GTDB taxonomy): Bacteria > Desulfobacterota > Desulfobulbia > Desulfobulbales > Desulfocapsaceae > JABDQA01. The sequence continues at coordinate 895 of JBPCUV010000143.1, read as the reverse complement.
ATATCATCTGATCTAGACCGGAGCTTTAATACAAGCCTGCCAATGTGGCCTGGATTATTAGTTTATTTATTAATAACATATTGTTACAAAAAAAATTCTGATGCCTTGTTAACCTTCTTTTCCTTGATCGTAATTAGCAATGCTATTTCAATATATTTACTTTATCATGCAATTAATAATATAAATTTGTCAGCGATCGACTTAATTTTAACACAAAATAATGTTTTGATCGATGTTCCCAACGATGTAAGCTTATGTGCATTATATGTACCTTTGTTGTTCGCATTATTAGACTCATCTCAAATTAAAAGCAAAGCTCCATTGAAAATTGTTGGTTTTCTTTTAGTTCTAGTAACGTGCACAGTGTATAAAAGCTTTGTCGGAATTATATGTCTTTTTTCATCGATGACATTTTATCTTTTGTTGGCTCGAAATAAATTTCAGTTACTGGCACTCTATCTGTCGGTAAGCATCTGTCTATTAGTCGATTTAGCCACAGGTAGTTTTTTAATCGAAAAGATATCAAAAACTATAGATTTATATGGTTGGGACCCCAGGTTTGCATTGTGGGGAGCTGCATTGTTAATGTTCTTTCAGCTACCCGTATTAGGGCATGGCCCAGGTACCTTTGTGACGATGTACCAAGAGTATATTGATGTGCTGAATATTCCACCTAATCTACCTCTCGATCCCAGGCTTGTCCCTTGGCCGCATAATCTTTATCTTGAAATTTTAGCCGAGAGAGGAGTCATCGGCTTCTTTTTGTTTTCTATTATCCTAATTATTTCAATATACTACAGTTATAAAATTTTTACATTTTCCTCAATGAAATATAAGATCGTCGTTATCGGATTATTATCTTCCTTACTAGGGTTTATCATCGGCAGCTTTATTG
>JBPCUV010000142.1:0-14992 GCA_051010975.1 Desulfocapsaceae bacterium | reverse complement strand
TCCGGGATTCTCAATCTCGGGGTCGAAGGGATTATGATCATTGGTGCCCTGACCGGTTTTTTGGTCGCCAAGGCGACCGGTAATCCATACGTCGCTTTTGCCGCTGCTGGTCTGGCCGGCAGCTGTGCGGGCTCGATCCATGGCCTCGTCTGTCTGGTGTTTCAGGGAAACCAAGTGGTTTCTGGGCTGGCCCTGACCATACTGGGAGTGGGCGTGGCCAACTACCTCGGCACCCCTTATGTGGGCTTGACTGCTCCCGGTTTCGATCCGCTGCCAATCCCCCTACTGGCGGAAATTCCGGTAATCGGAGCTATTTTTTTCAGCCAGGACCTGTTGGTCTACCTAACCTACATCATTCCCGTCTTGATGTGGATATTTCTCTATAACACTAGATTCGGGCTCAGTTTGCGGGCTGCAGGTGAGTATCCGGCAGCGGCGACGGCTGCCGGTGTTAATGTTGTCGGTTATCGCTGGCTCGGGGTTCTGGCCGGTGGATTTTTCATGGGGCTGGGCGGTGCCTATCTGTCGCTTGCCTATACCCATCTGTGGACTAACAATCTCACCGGCGGGCGTGGCTGGATCGCTGTTGCGCTCGTCATATTCGCCTTTTGGCGGCCGAGCCGGGCTGTGTTCGGGGCGTATCTGTTCGGGGGCATCATGGCGCTGCAGCTTCGCCTGCAAGCCTCGGGAACCCAGATACCGTCATCGCTGCTGCTGATGCTGCCCTATGGGCTGACCGTGGCGGTCCTGGTTTTTTCTTCCTGGCTTCGAGGCAAAACCGACGAACCGGCGGCATTGGGAACTAACATTTTACCTGCGGACTGAAACTGATGATATTGACTGATCACATATTAGATGAGGTAGTGCAATGAGCACCAAAGACTATCGACGCACCTATCCTATTTCCTGGGAACAGCTTCATCGAGATTCAAAAGCTCTCTCCTGGCGTCTTCTCGATATGACCTATTTCAAAGGAATCATTGCCATTACCAGAGGAGGACTGGTGCCGGCGGCGGTAATCGCCCGGGAGCTGGATGTTCGCCTGGTAGAGACCATCTGTGTATCCAGCTATGACTGGCAGGACAAGCATGGCGAGGTGGAGGTTCTGAAAAGATTCGAAGGAGACGGAGAAGGCTGGTTGCTGATCGACGATCTGGTAGACACCGGACGTACCGCTAAAGTGGTCAAAGAAATGGCTCCCAAGGCCCATTTTGCCACCATCTATGCGAAACCTGCCGGACGGCCGCTGGTTGATACTTTTGTCACCGAAGTGAGCCAGGATACCTGGATCCTGTTTCCGTGGGACGCCGAGTCTCAGTTTGTACAACCGATTGCCGGGCAGCAGAAATAGAGTCACCACGACGATGGCAGACGCACCCGTTATCAGGCTGAAGCAGATATCCAAATCGTTCGGTGAAGTCCGGGCCAATCATGATATCAGCCTTGATATCCATGAGGGCCGAATTCTTGCGCTTCTGGGTGAGAACGGGGCCGGAAAATCGACGCTGATGTCTCTGCTGGCCGGTCAGTCTCAGCCTGACAGAGGGACCATCTATTTTCACGGCGAGCCGGTCTCCATCTCTTCGACTGAGAAAGCCATCGAGGCCGGCATCGGCATGGTCTACCAACACTTCAAACTGGTTGAGGCAATGACGGTGGCCGAAAATATTTTTCTGGGTCGCTCGGACAGGACCTGGCTCAGTCGCAAGGCGCTGAATCGAAGTGTTGCTGAAGTTGCCGACCAATACTCTATGCAGGTGGCCGCCGACATGCTGGTGGCCGATTTGTCGATGGGTGAAAAACAGCAGGTCGAGATCCTGAAACTGCTTTTCAGACAGTCTAACATACTCATCTTCGATGAGCCGACCGCCGTACTGACTCCCCACGAAGCGAACAATCTGTTCGAGACCATGAATCAGATGAAGGAAGATGGCAAAGCCATCGTCTTCATCAGCCATAAACTCGAAGAGGTAATGTCGATTGCTGACGACATCGCCATTCTCAAACGGGGGGAGATTGTTGGCGTCATGGAGGCTGGCAGTGTGTCTTCGACCCGAGAGCTCGCTGAGAAGATGGTGGGCAGAGAGGTCCTGCTGGAAGTGGACCACCAGCCCATGGAAACGCGACAGCAGGTATTGAAAGTCGCCGGGTTGAAAGAGGACGGCTTAAAAGATATTAACTTCGAAATCCGTCAGGGTGAAATTGTCGGTATCGTCGGTGTTGCCGGCAACGGTCAGAAACCGCTGGTAGAATCGGTCTGCGGGCTGAAAAAAGTGGAGCCGGATATTATCACCTTGTTGGGCCGGGACAGCCGGGATTTTTTCAGCAGTCGATCCTGGGACAAGGCACTTAGCTATATCCCTGAAGACAGACAAGGGCTTGCCACCTGTCAGGGACTCGATCTGCTCGATAATTTTCTGTTGACCACCAGACAAGGGTTTCAGGTTGGCCCATGGCTGCCTGTAAACGAAGCCCGCCAGAAACTGGAGTATCTGATTGAGGAGTTTGACATCAGACCGCCCAACGCCAATCTATTGGCCTGGCAGTTATCGGGCGGCAACCTTCAGAAGATGGTACTGTCCCGTGAATTTTACAGAAAGCCGCGGCTTATCGTTGCCGAACAGCCGACCCAGGGACTCGATATCGCTGCTGCCGAGGATGTCTGGAACGTTTTGCTCAAGGCCCGTGAACAGGCTGGCATTTTGCTGATAACAGGTGATCTGTCAGAGGCGCTGGAGTTGTCCGACAGGATTGGCGTGATGTACGATGGCCGTCTGGTGAACCTTTTCAGCCGCGCTAATGAGGAGATGATCGAGGCTATCCCGCAGATGATGGCAGGATTGGCTTAAGCTTTAGAGTTAGAGCATAAAAAGAATGGAAGAACTGATAAATATGAACAGACCAGATCCGCTGAGCCGGATTTTGCTCCCCGTCGATGATATCGATGCCTTTAGAAGGGCTGCAAGATTGACTGGGGCCCTTTTAAGAGCAATGGGTCAGGATACGGAGAGGATCGATCTACTCCATGTGGTTACCGGAACTTTTCTGGGCGAATTGATGAAAGGCCTTGATCTGGCCTCGGGTGAGACGCCTACCGCCGATGAGATGAATGAACTGCGTCGTCGCTACCTGGTGAGCACGGTCAAGCCCCTGGTCGAAACCTGCGGTGAGCTGCTGAAACTCGAGGTGGGCCGGGGTCCCTCGAAAACGATCGTCAAGGATGGCAATCCGGCCAGAATTATAAGTTCTCTATGCGACGAGAACGATTACAGAAGCCTGGTCATCAGCCGCCGGAATCTGGCCGAACAGTCGGATAAACTGATCGGCAGCATCGCTGCCGGCGTTCTCCATCGCTCCACTCAAGGTACCATCTACCTGGTGGGAGATCGCGCCCCGGTTGAGGCAGGTACCCTGCTCTCGCGCTGCCTGATAGCGGTGGACGAATCACCTGCCAGCATGAACAGTGTTGCCGAAGCGGGAGCAATCCTTTCCAGGGCGAAGGATCAGGTTGACCAGATCTACCTGGTCCACGTCCTTGATCAATCCTGCTACTACGACGAAGACGGTGAAAACTGCATGGATGCCAGTCTGACCGGTCAAAAGGCTCTTGAGGCTTCCGGCAATCTTCTGGGGGATCTCGGCGTCGATCGCCAGAAAATTAAAACAGTTATTCATTTCGGTAAACCTGGAACCATTCTTGCCGAGGAGGTGAGGAACTGCGACGCCACTCTGGTCTTTCTCGGCCGTAGGGATCGTTCGCGTATGGCCCAGGTTTATCTCGGTTCGGTCTGCACCGAGATCATCGAGAACTGCCGGGATCGGACCCTGGTTCTAGCCAGTTAACAAATCCTATAAAAACTGCTATTATTCAAGCTGGTGGCCGCAGTATCCTCTCCGGGCCGCGGTCAAAAAGGCATAGTTCGAACAGAAAGTCTATTCTGGTGCCGCATGAATAAACAGTTGAATCTTGTCAAACCATCGACGCGCAGGTTTTTTGCCGAGTCGAAAAAACTTGGAAGATACGGATTTATTGACTGGCTGCATGGATATATATATGGCCGTTGGGCTTATTTCTATATAGGAGTGGGTACCGGCGAACATACGCTGGTCAAAAAATTCAGGCCAGCCGGAGAAGCCATCTGCCGGTTGTTCAATCTACTTCTTGGTCCCGGTCGGAAGAGCGATGAGGAAAACAAGGTGAGCTTTGCCGATACCTATCACGGCAAGGTTGTGCCCCTGGAAAATGCAACAAAACTGGTGACCCTTGATCAACCCGTCGAACTGCCCGATCTTGAAAAGGTGATTCCCTACAAACGAGCCCGCGATCTGATCCTGCAAAATCCAGATCATATTGTAGCTTTAGAATGCCCTTGCCGGTCGGTGAGAGAACATCCCTGTCTGCCTTTGGACGTCTGTTTGATCATCGGAGAGCCGTTCGCTTCCTTTATTCTCGAACACCACGGTTCCAGGGCTCGCGCTATAGACCAGCAAGAGGCGATGAAAATTCTCGAGGAAGAGAACCGGAGGGGACATGTGGCTCATGCCTTTTTTAAAGATGCAATGCTTGATCGCTTCTATGCCATCTGCAATTGCTGCAGCTGCTGTTGCGGGGCAATGCAGGCCCAGAGGAAAGGGACGCCGATGCTGGCCTCATCCGGTTTCGTCTGCAGACTCGACGAAAAAAATTGTGTAAGCTGCGGTGACTGCGTGTCGATGTGTCAGTTTGCTGCGATCGACATGAACAGCGAACCGCGAATCGATGAGCAGACCTGTATGGGCTGCGGGGTCTGTGTCAATGCCTGCACTCATGAAGCCTTGTCGCTGGTTCGTGATCCGGTCAAAGGGGAACCTTTGGAAATCCATAGATTAATGGAGAAGTATGGCGACCAGGAAATGGCCAACTAAGATGCCCGGCGATAGGGGGGGGCTTAGTTTATCAAGATCGATGAATACCGGTTGGAAGATCTGGCTTGTCGCCTTTGCGGTGGTTCTGTTTACTATTAGCACTGAAGCCCCGGTGTTTGCGGAGAAGATATCTTTTCGCTGGGCGATTCTCGCCGATTCGACTGAAGGTATGAGACCGCTCGATTTCACCGGTTCGCCGATCGTTTTTTCCGGCACCGCGCTGCAACTCTACATCGAACATCTCAACAACTGCCACGTCTATTTATACCTGCTGGATTCGAGCAGCAGGTTGACGCCGATCTATCCGCCCCAGAAGGGTTATTACGATTACGGTTTTCCCAGAGGTCCGAGGCTCGTTCCGCCAGCAGACCAAAGTTTTACCTTCGTTCCTCCAGCAGGGACGGAAACTATGCTTTTGATTGTCTCGGCCGAGCGCTTGTTCCAGTTGGAGGAGTTGACAGAAATTTTCAACCAGAACCCGGATCAGATGGGCCAGCAGGAATTGCTGCTCCAGGAGATCGAAGACATGCTCAAAGGAGAGGGTTCCAGAGCACGAGCTGCGGAGGGTCTGGAAAAGGTAATAGTTAAATACACCACGGCCGATGGTATTAAAGAGAAACGATTCAAGGCGATCAAGGTGAAGAGTTCCGACTTTTATGGTCGGAAACTGCTGATCGATCACCGTTGAAGCAATTCCGGGCCGCCAACCAGATTTATTTGAGAACAAATGAAATTTCTAACCACCCCCAAAATCGACCGCTGCATCGGTTGCCACTCCTGCTCGCTGGCTTGTGCCCGGTTGATTCACCAGCAGATCTCCTGGTCCAGTTCCGGCATCCGCATTCATTCGGCCGGCGGACTCTCCACCGGTTTTGTGGCACTCGTCTGCCTCGGCTGCGATCCTGCACCCTGTGTTGCTGCCTGCCCGACAGGAGCTTTCAGTCAGAGGCAAGGAGGCGGCGTCATTGTCCGCAAAAAGCAATGCATCAGGTGTGGGGAATGTGTCACTGCCTGTCCTGTTGATGCGGTTAATCAGGATGAGCACGGAGCGGTCTATGTCTGCCTGCACTGTGGCCGCTGTGTTGATTTCTGTCCTCACCATTGTCTGGAGTTTGGTGACGTGGATCCGCTAAAGAGGAGTTTGTACGATGACTGATAGTTTCAATGTTCTGGTTGTCGATCTCGAATCCGGTAAGAGCCGGGCCGAGATCATCGATGAGCGTTCCAGCGTTGCCGGCGGCAGCGGTCTTGCCGCTCTTCTCTTCAGCCGTTATGGTCAGTCTGATCAGGCCTGGGATCATCCTGCACAGCCCTTTATTCTGGCCATTGGCCCTTTGACCGGATATTTCCCGCTGATGAGCAAGACCGTATGCTCTTTCCGCTCGCCCTATCATGATCAATATACTGAGAGTCATGGAGGCGGTCGCTCTGCGCTCTCTCTTTTCTTTGCTGGCTATGACGCCCTTGTTGTAACCGGCAGGGCAAAGGAATTGAGTTGTCTTTCTTTTGGCAGCCGTCATGTGACTATCAGAGATGTCGGTTTTATGAAGGGCTATGGCGTAGCAATGACCGGTAAACTGATCAGAAGGATGTTCCCAAAATCTTCGGGACATCGGTCGATACTTCGCATTGGACCTGCAGGAGAGATCGGCTCTGCAATGGCTTGCGTGAACATCGACTCCTACCGTCATTTTGGTCGACTTGGCGGCGGCTCCGTGATGGGCGCCAAAAACCTCAAAGGAATTGTCATCAACGGCGACTCCAGTCGCCGACTTCCGGACAATCGCGATTACCGTGGGGTTTACAAGAAGGTCTACGAACAGGTCACTTCCACTGATATGATGCGCAAATACTATCACCTCGGTACGGCAGTAAATCTGCAGGGATTGAATGATATCGAGGCCCTTCCCTGGCGTAATCTTCAGACAACCAGTGACCCTGGGGTTGCATCCATAAACGGTGATGTCTTCGCCGACCAGACACTGCTGCGAAATGGTGCCTGTTCCGGTTGTCCGGTGGGCTGTATTCACCTGGGATTTTTCCGGGACAAATTCAAGGAGGATGCCCGTTATCTCTACCACCAGGTGCCCTATGACTATGAGCCCATTTTTGCCGCCGGCACCATGCTCGGCGTGACTGATTGTTTCGATGTGCTGCGCGTTCTCGAGGAGTTCGAGCGAGTCGGCCTTGATGCGATGTCGGCCGGCGTGGCTCTGGCCTGGGCCACCGAAGCCGTCGAACAGGGGCTTATATCAGAAAAAGAAACAATCATTGCCTTGAAGTTTGGCGATGCCCATGCCTACCAGCAGGCCGCCGGGTATCTGGGCACCGGTTACAACGATTTTTATCGCCTTCTGGCTGACGGCACTCTCAAGGCAGCTGCTGTCTACGGGGGGGCGGAATTTGGTTGTGTGCTCGGTCAGGAGATGGCCGGTTACGCTACCGGGCCCCTCTACTTTGCAGCCCAGTCTCTTGGTTTCAGACACTCTCATCTGGATACCGGTGCCTATTCCTACGAACAGAAACATCACCAGCAGGACGTTACCAAAGCGGTCGATTTTCTTATGGATGATGAGCCGGACAGGGCCTTTCTCACCTCAATGGTGGCCTGTCTGTTTGCTCGTTCAGTCTATGACTCCGAAACGCTGGCCCAGTGTCTGGCCGCGACCGGATACGAGACGTTGGCAGGCTCTCTTGCGGCAACCTCGGAACGGATCAGGAAGCTGCGCTGGCAGGTGAGGATCGGAACAGGTTTCAAACCTGATGACGTCGAGATCCCCAAGAGATTCTATTCAGTTGCCACCATTCGCGGTCCCGTTGACGGTTCTTATCTGGACCTTCTGAAGGCTGAGTACGGCCGCCGCATCATGGCTTTAGGCAGGATCGATACAAGCCCACAATAGATGAGAAGCGGTCCACCGGAAGCTACCTTGCTTCAGTCGTCAGGCTATGGCTGCCACTCGGAATGATGACTGCGGGCATAATCGGTGCTGATCCTTCCGTTGAACATGGAAGGGATAAGCGGGCGATGCTGTTTAAGCAGTAAGGCCGCAACATGGGCCAGGAACAGTACCATGAAAAACATCCCTGTGCCGGTATGGATAAAAGCGGTCCATTGCAGAAATATCGGGTCGAGCACGATTGCACCCAGATTCTTATAGGATTTAATCAGTCCCGTCACCACAAGGGTAAGTGATGTCAGGCCAATGATCGTATAGATGATTCGCTGTTTGGCCTGAAATTTATCATGCGCGGGCTCCTCTCCCATTCCAAGCATTGCTTTGAAACCCTTGATCGATTCTCTCACATCGCCTCTACGAGGGGCGATAGCAAACTCTTTTCTGCGAGTGTGATAGACCAGGTGAAACAGGATTGCCGCACAGAAAAGCGCCGCGGTGATATAATGGATCAGCAGGGTGATCTCATAATTGGAAGACCAGGCAAGCCCGGGAATCTTGACTACGTTGTAACGTTTGTACATCGGCAATTGCCCGAAGCCCGAAAAAAGCAGTAAAATGCCGCTTAGCGCGATCAGCCAGTGGGTCAGGCGGACCGTCAGGCTGTGTCTCTGGACGGTTTCCATGGCTACTTTTCCTCTTTAGATTGTCTGCCTGAGAGCCCCAGAGCTGCCAGAATACCAACAGCCGGTGAGACAAGGCTGAGCAACGCCCAGTTTTTCTGTTTATCCAGCATATTTTTAACTTTATTGAATCCTGGTGTTTGGGGAGACTTCTCGGATTGTGCCGCAAGTGCCTTGTCAAGATCGGTAAAATCAATGTCTGATACGTAAACGGTTGAGGTTCCTCCGTTTTCTGACAGTCCGTAGAGATCACCGTTGTAACGGAGTTTGAGTTTTTCCGCTTCTTCGAAAATATCTCTGCGTCTGCCAATTTTCATCGCCTGTTTGGGACAGGCTTCAATGCAGAGTGGTTTTTTTTGATTAGCCAACCGATCCCTGCACAGATCACATTTGTACATGACGCCGCCACCGACAGGCAAAAATTTCTGCCAGAGGGTGTATAAGCCCACACCTGCCTGCCTCTGCGGAACAGACCACGGGCAGACACTGCGGCACTTGGCCCCTCCGAAACAGAGATTATGGTCAATGTAAACCGGGCCTTCCGCCGTTTTGTGTTTTACCCCGAACGGGCACAGTTTGGCACATGGTGGATTGTCGCAGTGCATACAGCGCCGGGGAATGGCGACGGTTTTTCCGTCAATTTCCACCCGTTGTATAAAGATCCAGTTGTAAGGGGTGAAACGATCGGTGAGGTGACGTTTGCCGGACCAGTCTTCATGTTTATTCTGAGGCCAGTAATCCCTTAGCTGCTCCGGAGCGGGGTTGGGAAAATCATCCTCCCTTCCCTGGCGGCACGATGTTATGCAGAGCGGTTGTTCTTTTCCCAGGCAGCCGTCGCACTTGGTAAGGTCGATCAGGGTTGCATAGGAGTCATCACGGATTGCTGCCTGGGCCTGGACATTCGGAAGGAAGGTGAGGGCTCCTACAGCGGCAGTGCCGGATATAAATTTTCTACGATTCAGTTTCATGGCTTCTCCTGTTGTGCTCATCAATAATATCAGAAAAAATGAGCAATGCAATAATTTAATTGAAAACTAAAACAGGTGCTGTAAAAAGGTAGCCAGTTGAACCGACCACCTTCTAGGCCAACGGAAAACTGCTCTAAATTGGTAAGAGTGGAGAAGATAGCAAGAAATAGAGCCAGGGTAGCACGGCGATCAAGGCCAGGGTGGTGACCAGCCAGCAGGTGTTGGCCATATCAAGATCAAGATCATATATCGAAGCGGCAACCAGGGCGTTGAAAGCCACCGGCATCGAAGTGAGGATCAGTACGACCTTGAACACCAGACCGTCGCTGAGCAGATGCAAACCGAAAAGATAGGCCAGGGTGCAGCCAAAGACAGGGACTGCCATGAATTTAATGAAGCTTATCAGAAACGATTCTTGAACATAGCTGGAAACACTGGAAAATTTCATGCCCAAGCCGATGGAGACGAGCAGGACAAATGTACCGACCGGCACGAAAACTCCGGTAATGGTCTCGAAGGCGGGCGGCCTGGGAATTCCGCTGAGATTGAGGAACAAGCCTAGGAAGAAAGCAGTGAAAGCGGCCGCTACAAAGGGGTCCGTTATCACCCCGAGCAACCGTTTCCAGGTGGACTGCTTTTGTTCGGTACTGCCGCTTAGAAATCGGACCAGCGGAAAGCCGATGGTGTAATAACTGATATCTTCGAGCATCTTGTAGAGGGCGGCGAGGGCAAATCCTGCCTCTCCGAAGAAAAAGAAGCAGACCAGCGAGCCCACTGAACCGATATTGGTGAAAGAGCCGCAACAATAGAGTACAGCCTTGTCCTTGTTCTGTTTTTTGAGCAGTCTGGCAAAAGCAAGCGCCAGGACACCGCCGAAAAGCAGCGAGCAGAGACCGACCACCGGAAGAAGGACTACCCTGACATTCTCAAATGAGACGATCCAGACGGCGCCGAGAAATGATATGGGCATGAAAAAGAGCAGCCCCATTTTCTGCAGTGTCTTCCGCAGGTCGACAATTGAAAAGGGCAGCGAGACAATATTTTTTCGATCCAGGTTCTGAATTACATAGCCCAGCGTCAGTCCACTGATGATGAGGCCAAGGGAAAGAAAGACTTTATCCATGGTCGGGATCGGAAAGGTGAAAGAGAACGATTTGGAGCGCTAGCTGCCGGAGCCGTTGTCTTCCTTCATAAGTTTATAGTTGACGCTGTCGATCATGGCCTGCCAACTGGCTTCAATGATGTTGATCGAGACACCCACGGTACGCCATTGACACTTGCCGTCAGTACTCTCGACTAACACCCTGACTTTTGCCTCGGTACCGTATTCGCCTGACAGAACTCGGACCTTGTAATCGGTAAGCTCCATTTCCTCGAGGACCGGATAAAACCTGGTCAGGGCTTTTCGTAAGGCACGGTCCAATGCGTTTACCGGTCCGTCACCCATGGAGGCAGTGTGCACCTCTGACCCTCCGACATAGAGCCTGATGGTGGCTTCGGTCAGCGGCGGCCTGTCCATTCGGTATTTGTTGTTCATCACCCGAAAGCCGTCGACCCTGAAAAACTTACGCTGAATGCCGAGGGCGTTACGCATCAGGAGCTCGAAACTGGCCTCTGCCGCTTCATACTGGTAACCCTGATTCTCTTTTTCCTTTAGGTCTCCCATGATCGAGGCCAGCAGTGGATCTTCAGGCCGTAATTTGATTCCCCACTTCTCGGCCTTATGGAGAATGTTGGAGCGACCAGACTGATCAGAGATAAGGATGCGCCGATGGTTACCCACCTTTTCCGGTTCGATATGTTCATAGGTCAGGGGATTGCGCTTGACGGCACTGACGTGAATCCCGCCCTTGTGGGCGAAGGCGGAATCCCCTACGTAGGGCTGATAGCGGTTGTGGCGCAGATTGGCCATTTCATTGACCAGCCGCGAAGTAGGATAGAGGTTTTCGATATGATCCTTGGCCTGGCAGTCAAGTCCCATCTTGAAGATCATAGCGGGCAGGATCGAGGTCAAATTGGCATTGCCGCAGCGCTCTCCGAACCCGTTGATGGTACCCTGAATATGCTCGATGCCGTGATCAAGACTGATCAAGGCATTGGCCACCCCCGTCTCCGAATCGTTGTGGGTGTGAATGCCGAGCTTGATCGGGGATTTCGATCCTGCATACCTCTTCCTGACCGTCTCAAGGATTTCGGGCAGTTCGTGAGGCAGTGTGCCTCCGTTGGTATCGCAGAGCACCAGCGTTTCGGCTCCGCCTTTTACCGCCTGATCAAGGGTCGACAAAGCATATTCCTGATTATTTTTGTAGCCGTCGAAAAAGTGCTCGGCGTCATAGATTACTTCATCGACACGGCTCTTAAGGTACTGCAGGGTATCTTCAATGATTTCGAGGTTCTGTTCAAGGGTGATCTTCAGAGCATCGGTGACATGCACATCCCAGCTCTTGCCAAAAATTGTGATGACCGGTGTCTTCGACTGAAGCATCGCCTGGGTATTGGCATCTTTGTCGGCTGTGTTGTTAATCCGGCGAGTGGAACCGAAGGCGCTGACCCTTGCATGCTTGAGCTGAACCCCGCTGATTTTCTTAAAGTACTCCACCGACATCGGGTTCGAACCGGGCCAGCCGCCTTCTATGTAATCGACTCCCAGGTCGTCAAGTGCATGGGTGATGCGTACCTTGTCGTCGACTGAGAGGTTGAAGTTCTCGGCCTGGGTGCCGTCTCGCAGTGTTGTATCATAGATTTCTATGGCTTTTGCCATGGCCCTTGTCACACCTCCCGATTAAAACGAATGACACTTCATCCCGTATAGGAGGATGAAGCCGTCGTGCAAACCGTATAAGTTAAGAAATTTAAGTAAAATTGCAAATACTTTAGAGTTAGGGTGATACTGCTCCAGCCTGCATGAATTCAGGTGATAGGATTTAAAATTGCAGCGATTGGTCGCGGTGTACCGACTGGCAACTGGCAACCGCGCCTATTTGATCGGGGGACAAGCGTCGCTGCATACGAAGACCAATGGATTCCTTGATGGCCTCTTCATAAGACGCCAGGGCAGGGGCCAGTTCATCTGCTGCCCGAGTGCGCCAATCAACTTCAGCAGCATATATGTCAAGCCCTTCTCTGAGTTCCTGAATTGCTTTTTCGGGTTCTGGACTCTTACCTTTGAGGGCCCTGCGTGCTTTGGAGAGCTTGGACTTGATGGCGCTCGTGCCATCTGTTTTGCTTAGACCTTGTTCTGATTCTTTGATTAGTGCCATAGCGTCTTCGGCCGAGCTACTAACTATTGCTGCTTTAAGGGCTGTCATTTGCTGCTCAAGCCCTGCCAGTTTCTCGGCGCTGTCGATAACCCCTCTTAATTCCGCTATCACCTCGTAGGCCTGGTCTACGTTACTCCGGTAGCTGCGGCGCGTGCTCTTTTCGGTTTTATCCAGTTCTGTATAATTTTTGTTCGCCTCAGCCCAGCTCTCAGGGATCTGCATTTGAAGGTTTGTTATCGCAGCTTTGGTTTTCTCGATTTCGGCTTCAATCCGGTCGATACTATTTTGATCGGGATTGTCCATTCGGGTAAATCTCATCATCTCCTGTTGCAGTTCATCGATTTCCAATTCCATCCTGTGCTGTTGTCCCTGCAGGAGACGAACCTGATTGTGCAAAGGACGGTATTCAGGCTCAAAGCTGATACGGTCTGCTTCAGCCTGGCGGACCTGGGCTACCAGACCAAATGTGTGCAGAGTTCGATCCAAACTTTCATTCAATGCTTGTTGCCGCTTTTCAGGCAAAACAGAGAAATCTTTACCACGCAACATACTGACCTGGCGACGCAGTTCTTCATCGTGTGAATCATAGTAATCAAAGAGATACTCTTCTATACAGTACTGCAATCGAGGATTGATGGGTGGAGGAGCGGTTTCGACTGATAGAGAGACACGAGTGGGCAGGTAGTTCACCAGGCTGGGAGTCAGAGCAACAATAATCAACGCTACCAACTGGAGCACAATAAATGGTATGGCTCCACGGTATATCTCCAGTGTTTTAACCACCGCCGGTGCAACGCCCCGGAGGTAGAACAAAGAAAACCCAAAAGGCGGGGTCAGAAATGAGGTTTGAAGATTGAGCCCCACCATCACGCCGAACCACACAGCTGTCACATTTGCACCCGGGTCGGCAAGCAGGATCGGTGCGACGATGGGCACGACGACCACGGCAATTTCGAGAAAATCGATGAAAAAACCGAGAACGAACATGACGAGCATTACGACTATAAACTGAACCCAGAATCCGCCTTCCAGGCTGGTTAAGAAATGTTTGACGAGTTCTTCACCGCCAAACCCACGAAAAGCGGCGGTCAGCATCGCAGCGCCAAGAAGAATAATAAAAACCATGGAGGTGGTTTTGGCTGTTTCGACCATGACACCGTGGAGGGTGTCTTCGATTTTGTAGATCCTCCAGATACTCCAGGCAATGGCAATCAGTAAAGTGGTAGAGGCGATTGCTGCCAGAATGAGCCCAACAACATCTCCTGGTTTGATGCTCTTCACGTTCAATTCGTAGAAGGAGAGAAGTATCGCCAGAGCAATGGTTGAAACGAGCGCCAGAATTGCTGGGTAGTAGGTATTGCGTTGCCCTTCAGCAAGACGATACCCACCCATGATCATGGCGCCGATAGCCCCTACCGCTCCTGCCTGGTTGACCGTGGCCACACCGAGAATAATAGAGCCGAGCACCAAAAGAATCAGGGTGAGGGGCGGGGTCAGAGCCAAGGCAACCCGCTTGGCAAAGATTCGGTCAAAATTGCCATCATAGGCTACTGGTGGAGCCGATCCTTTACGGAACAGGGCGACAAACAGGATATAGGCGATATAAAGTCCCACCAGGACTAGACCAGGCACCAGTGCACCCATAAACATTTCTCCTGCACTGGTTGAGGTCACATCCAGAACCGAAGGTATGCTGAATTCACCGGTTATTTCCTTGTAAGCCGCCTTACGCATCGTACTGGCCTGATCGGTAGCACCCGCCAACTGATCAGCCAGAATGATTAACACAACTGAGGGAGGAATGATCTGGCCGAGGGTGCCTGAGGCGCAAATGGTGCCCGTTGCCAGAGACTTGTCATAGTTGTTTCGCAGCATGGCCGGCAGTGAAATCAGCCCCATGGCAATGACCGTTGCTCCGACAATACCGGTGGTTGCTGCCAGGAGGGCACCGACCAGAACAACGGAGATCCCCAGACCTCCTGGAACCGGTCCGAACAGCTGGGCCATAGTAATTAAAAGATCTTCGGCGATCTTGGAACGCTGGAGCATAATGCCCATAAAAATGAACAGGGGGACCGCAATCAGGGTATCCCGGTCAACATCCCAGTAAAGACTCCTGAAATTTGTGACACCGGCACTAAGCCACTGAAAGGGGCCGCCTTCTATGAAGTAGGCACTGGTATCTCCAGCAAACAGAAAACCACCCAGCGCCGCAGCTCCGATGGTGAGAATGGCAGCACCCGGCAGCGAAAAAGCGACTGGATAGCCTGATGAGAGGG
>JBPCUV010000141.1:0-3543 GCA_051010975.1 Desulfocapsaceae bacterium | reverse complement strand
AGCTGTTCCGTCTCGAACATGTAATCACGGGTCAACCCCGTGGCTTCACGGATGCGTGATAACAGCATCTGAAATACCATCTGGGCCCCGGTCCGGAACATGGTCTCCGCACTGAGCAGATAGAATTCCCACATCCGGCAGAATCTCTCGTCGTAGATCTCAGCAATTCGCTCCCTGTTACTCTGGAAACGTTTGTTCCACTCGACAAGGGTATCGGCATAATGGACTCGGAGCACCTCGATATCGCTTACCCACAGATGTTGTCTTTCAGTCGCGGCAAGGGTCTCGGACAAGGCAGGTGAATAGGCACCGGGGAAAATATATTTGCGCAGCCAGGGACTGGCCACCGACGGAGGGCTCATGTGTCCGATAGAGTGTAAAAGAGCGAAGCCATCATCCTCCAGCATATTGAATACTTTACCAAAAAACTCGTCGTATCGGGAAACACCGACGTGCTCGAACATGCCGATAGACACGATTCTGTCGAAGCGCTCCTGGACCTCGCGATAATCAAGCAGGGCGAACCGCACCCGGTCTGAGAGGTTCATCTGTGCTGCTCGTTCAACAGCGGCCCGGTGTTGTTCTTCTGACAAGGTAACCCCGAGGACTTCCACGTCGGCCCGCTGGGCCAAAGAGAGGGCAAGTCCTCCCCAGCCGCAGCCAATATCTAAGATACGTTGGCCGTCTTTAAGCTGCAGCTTGGCTGCGATGTGCCTTCTTTTCTTCGCCTGTGCTTCTTCAAGGGTTTCGTCGCCATTT
Source organism: Desulfocapsaceae bacterium (assembly GCA_051010975.1). Lineage (GTDB taxonomy): Bacteria > Desulfobacterota > Desulfobulbia > Desulfobulbales > Desulfocapsaceae > JABDQA01. The sequence goes on along the minus strand of JBPCUV010000141.1, from coordinate 2,784 downwards.
TCAAAATAGGCGCATGAATACTGCATGTCTTCATCGAGGAAGAGGCGGTACATCTCGGAGGAAAGATCGTAGTGATGGGCAACATTCTGTTGAGCCTTGCCGATGGGATTATGTTGCTGCAGGGATCTCATCATGCGCGACGCCCGTTTAATCTGTTTCTGCAGCGGGTAAGAGGCCATGGAACCCCGGTTTATAGAGAACAGATTGAGGAAATCCTTCAGGGAACAATCCTCGAAGGTCAACATTTCGTTCATATATGCTTCACCGGCGTGAAGTTCCGGATTCCGAAACAGTTTGAGCGGCAGGGAAGGGTCATGAAACCGTATCGTGGCAACCGGTTCCGGGCTGCCCACGAATTCGCTGAGCGTGCCGTCGGATTCGATCACGCGTAGAGTTCCTTTCTGTATGAAACGCTGAAGCATATTTGCCAGCAGTCCCATACCGATCTTGACTTTTCCTTTCTTAGAAGGGTGCTGTGTGCTCATAACCGTATCCTTGTCGCTTGAATCGGATCATTTTTCTTGAACTGCGATTGGTAATTGTCTGGTAAACTTATTTTCTACACCAACTACTGTCAACATTATAGATAATGCCGCACCTGACCTCAGGCCTGGATGATTTCTGGCAGGTCAATCGACTCATACTGGCTCTAGCGGTTTATACGACAGATTTATTTTGGATTCTGTGTTAGCTTCCAGGCCAAGAAAAGAGGTTTTGCCGGTGGATTTTTTTTCGATATTTGCCCAGGACGGTTTGTCGTTTTGGTCTATTCGCCGTCTATATTCGAGAGTGAGACAACGGAGGTTAGCAGATGTATCAAGGCACACTGTTGGCAGCACTTTTTTTTCTTCTGAATATCGTGATCCTCGCGGGTGTCATCATCCGGATACTGCTTCGACCTAATCGCCAGGCAGCCTCTAGAATTGCCTGGATTGTGGTTGTCCTTGCTGTGCCTCTCATAGGAGTTATCGCCTATCTTCTGCTGGGGGAAACCAATATAGGTAAAAAGCGCGTCCTGTGGATGAAAGAGGTAATTGCCCGCTTACCCGATCCTGCAGATATTCCCCATAGAACAGACGATACAAATATCCAGGTCGACGTGCCGAAGCGTTGCGCTCATCTCTTCAAAGCCGGGGAAACCGTTAATGGCTTTAAGCCGGTCGGCGGCAATAGGGCCGAGCTGATGAAAGACTCCAATGCTGGAATCGACTCCATCGTAGCAGACATTGATGGCGCGCAAGAACATGTTCACCTCTTGTTCTATATCTGGCTGTCCGACAACAATGGGTTGAAAGTGGTTGAAGCTTTAAAGCGGGCGGCAGCTCGTGGGGTGACCTGTCGCGCCATGGCGGATGATCTTGGTTCCCGGGTGATGATCGCTTCAGAGCATTGGAAATCTATGGACGCGGCCGGGGTCAAGCTGGGAAGGGCACTGCCCATTGGCAATATACTGCTGAAACCCCTGCAAGGCCGAATCGATTTGAGAAATCATCGGAAGATAGTGGTTATCGACAATAAAATTACCTATTGCGGCAGTCAGAACTGTGCCGATCCCGAGTTTCTGGTAAAGGCAAAATATGCCCCCTGGGTGGATGCATTAATCCGCTTTGAAGGACCTGTTGTCCGTCAGAACCAATATCTCTTTGCCAGCGACTGGGAATCGGAAACCGGTGAAGACATCAGCCCCCTGTTGACCGAACCGATATCTGGAGTAGAGCCGGGTTTCCCGGCGCAGGTTATTGGCACAGGACCGACCGTTCGGTATTCGGCTATGCCCGAGATTTTCGAAACGCTGATATATGCTGCCCGACGAGAATTGGTGATTTCCACCCCCTACTATGTTCCTGACGATCCGATGCAGGCATCTTTGTGCGCCTGTGCCCGCCGCGGAGTGAAGACGATTATCATTTTCCCGGCCAGAAATGACTCGTGGATTGTCGGTGCGGCAAGCCGGAGCTATTACGATGAACTTCTGAGCGCGGGTGTCGAGATCCATGAATATGAGGGGGGGCTGCTGCACACCAAGTCTCTGACCATTGACGAGCAGATTACCCTGATTGGTTCGGCCAACATGGACAGGCGCAGTTTTGAGCTCAACTATGAAAACAATATCCTGTTTTACGATCACTCGTTGACCGCGGACATGCGTGAGAGGCAACAACAGTATCTGGCACAATCCAGAAAACTGACTCCGGAAATGGTGGAAGACTGGAGTTGGCAGCACCGACTCTGGAACAATACCATCGCCATGCTCGGTCCGGTCTTGTAATCAAAATAGGTCCGCCGGCAAACCTCTTGATCTGCTAGCCGACTCTGCGGCCTAGTCTCCGCAAAACGACCCAAGCTGCAAAACCGAAAAGCACCCCCTGCAAACTTACATCTGTTATGCTTACCGGCGTGCAGGATCGTCAGGGATGTGGCTGCTTGATATCCCACTCTATGTAACATGTTCGAGCAACTATTCTTTTTGGCTTGTGGGGAAAATGATCTCCGTTAAACATTTTAAAATGCCCTTTCTGGGAATGCTGATTGGCATGATTTATCTCACTCCACCAGCACCTTTATTACTCAGGGAGACGACGGAAATTTTTCGGTTACTCGAGCCAAACTCGAGGGCCTGATCGATTTTTTAGTTGTCTCTGATTTCCACACCTATATTATGTATTTTGAACTGTTTCGGGATGAGAAGATCCACGTGCAGTAATGTGAGGTTTTCAGTGAACGAAGCGATTGATCGGAAAATATTACAACATTGACGGAACAAGCATCAAAAGTGTAGAGGAA
>JBPCUV010000140.1:0-7021 GCA_051010975.1 Desulfocapsaceae bacterium | reverse complement strand
AGCTGGCTGAGGCCTTGAATGACATCGAACTGAAGGTAATTCAGGAACCGAGGTGCCTTCGGATCCTCGGCTCTTTTCCCCGGGTCGATATGCGGATCAAAAAGATTGGGACCTTCGGTTTCATAGGCTCAGGTGAGATGACCCAGTGGTTTTCCGAGCAGCTGCAGAGTGAGGGATATAACACTGTAATTACGGGGCGCACCTCAGGTCTCAAGCCGGAGCAGATGGTCAAAGAGGTCGACGTGGTAATAATCTGTGTTCCCATTTCGGCCACCTCCGATACTATCGGAAAATATGGAGGTCTGCTCAAAGATGGGCAGGCCCTCATTATCCTTGCCGGTGAATCAGAAAATCCGCTTGATGTCGCTCTTGAAACCACCTCTGAAGGTGTTGAGGTTATGCTCGTCCACAACCTCTGGGGACCACAAATACTCACCATGAAAGACAAAAATGTCGCCGTGGTAAAAACCAGAAGAAGCGGCAGCCTCTGCAATGAATTCGAATCCTTTCTCTACAAATATGGTGCCGAGATTTTTCAGGATTCAGCAGAGAAGCATGATCTAATGATGGGCATCAGCCAGAAATTACCAACCACTATTTCAGTAGCACTGGCGATGACTTTGTCTCAGCACAATATAGGTTTCGACGATATCGACTCTCATTCAACTCTCACCTCGTTGTACGGAATTCTTGCCATGGCCAGGGTACACAACCAAAATCCTCGCACCTATGCAGAAATAATGGCAACGGCAGGAGACAGTAAAAAAATTATCGGCAGCTTTATAGAAAACCTTACCAGACTATCAGATCTTGCCTCGCATCGTTCCATCGAACAGCTGGAAGATATAATTGGGCAGAACCGTGCCCAAATGCCGACCGATTTCATAAATACGAAAATGAGTCAAGCCCAGGCAGTTGATGCCGTACTTAGTGATATTGGATTCAAAGGTGAATAATTTTGACCGACACTTGTTTCCAGTAGGCACCCCCTCTGGCTATTGCTGCCTAAGTAAATCTTAAATTCATCCGACGAAACTAATCGTTATAGTTGAACTACTACTAGAGGAAAATTATGAGAACCGATTACCGCCGTTATTTTGAAAATATTCCCGTTTGCCCCCATTGCGACGAAGAACTCTCCTGCTGCGAATCGCCGCAGATTCATGTAGGAGATGGACTTGGCTGGGGCTCTGAGGTCCTCTATATCTGCCTAAATGACAACTGCTCACTATTTATCAATGGTTGGGCTCAGATAGAAGAGAAATATGGCCACAATTCATCCTATCGCTATATGCAGCTTCCCGGGAGCAGTGAGGCCAATCTGATGATGGTAGGATCTGAGGATGCTTTTAAAGGCAGTGTCATTGATTTGCAGGCAGTTGAAGCGCAAAACGTGCGCTACCAGAAAGAAAAAGAAGCGCTTGCCGCTTTGGAAACCGCCATAGAAAAAAACAATCTCGAGCCCGCCCTGCACCTAATCCTCGATGAGGCCGCGGCGATTGATGGGCGTCGGGAGGCTATTTCAATGCTGGTTTCAATTAACGACCTTGCCTGCATTGATCCCATAAGAAATCATAAGTTCAGAGACACTTCACTTCAATCAGAGTGTATGATGGCCATTAGTCTGCTACTCAAAGCAAACTACAAAAAGGAGTGCCCTTACTGCTATGAGTTGATCAAATCGCAGGCAAAAGTCTGTATGCACTGCAAGAAAGAGCTGTGATCAGGTTTTTTATGCTTGAAAAAGAGGAGTTGTGCTATTATAAAATGCGCTTCCACAACTAATCATCGGTTTGGAAACATGGTGGGTGTAGCTCAGGTGGTTAGAGCGTCTGGTTGTGGCCCAGAAGGTCGGGGGTTCAAGTCCCCTCACTCACCCCAGATATCGCAAGCTCCCTCGCTTTTCAGGCCTGGGAGCTTTTTTACGTCTTGGCACCCTCCTCACCAATCAAACAAATAAATTCTATTTAAAAATGAGCAATCAAACTTCTTCTAAATTGGATCAACCGGAAATTCTTGCCGCCATCTTCCATCCTCAAACCGAGCTCAGAAATCAAACACCATCATCGTGTGAAGAGTTCGAGATTTCAGTGGCAAGCGATGTCACTCTAGGTTGCAGGTTATTCATCACCCAGCCCGATGCACCCACTATAATCTTTTTTCACGGCAACGGCGAAACCGTCAGTGATTATGACCCGATTGCTCCTTTTTATCTAAAGGCAGGACTGAACATTCTGATATCCGGTTATCGCGGTTATGGCTGGAGCTCAGGTGAACCTACTGTTTCAGCACTTTATCACGATGGGACTGTGGTGCTCGACAAGGTCTTGGAACATTGTCAGCTCAACGGATTTTCGGAAGAAGTCTTCATTATGGGCCGCTCTCTTGGATCCGCCAGCTGTATCGATCTGGCGTACCGCTTCCCGGAGCGCATAAAAGGTATCATCATTGATAGCGGATTCGCTGAAACTCTTCCGCTTGCCGCTCGATTGGGCTACAATGTCATCGATTCAGGTCTGCGAGAGGAGGACTGCTTTAACAACCTCGCTAAAATCAGGGAAATTGAGATACCTACTCTGATTCTGCACGGGGCAGATGATCAGCTTATCCCGCTGCATGAAGCAGTCAAACTTCAGGCTGAGAGTGGGGCCAAGACCAAACAGCTTTTCGTGATTCCTGGTGCAGATCATAACTCACTGCTCGTTCGTGGGGGTGAAACCTATTTTGAGACGATTAAAAATTTCACCGATACGGTAACCGGAAGGAATACGTGGCGACAGAGAAGAAGAAAATTCAAGAGTCAGGAGAACAAGAAATGAACCGCGTTTATTCGCTGCTACTCATCCCTCTCTTTCTAATTCTGCTCTTTTTCTCCGGAGGTTGTCAGCCAACGTCGGTAGCACCGGTACAACAGTCGGAACCCACTCTGAGAATCGGTATTTCCGCCAATGCGCCCCCCTTTGCCTTCCGCCAGGGAGGTGAAATCACCGGTTTAGAACCCGCTCTTGCAATTAAACTTGGCGAATATCTCGACAAGCCCATTCAATTTGTAGAAGTTCCCTGGGACCAGCAGATTGAAGCCCTCAATCAGGGAAAAACTGACATTATCATGTCTGGCATGACCATTACCAAGACACGCAGCTCTGTGGTAGACTTCACTACGCCATATCTGCGCTCCGGGCAGATACTGTTGGTCCGCATGGAAGACCGGCTAAGATTTTCGACCGGTGTGGACAGTCTGTTGAACACCAACTACCGTATCGGTACCGTAGCCGATACCATCAGTGACTACTTTGTCACCACAGCCATTAACGGGGCAAACGAGGTCGTTTTCAAGACCTCGCAGAAGGCTGTCGAGGCGTTGATCGGCAAAGAGATAGATGCTTTTATCTATGATGCTCCGATTGTCTGCTACTATGCCGCCCGACACCAGAATGACAAGCTGATACCGATCCTCACCATGGCAACCGAAGAATATATCGGCTGGGCGGTGAGAAAAAACGATAATGAGCTGTTGGCCAGCGTTAACGCATTTCTTGAATCTTACAAAAATCAGGGTCAACTTCAGAACGAAATCAAATATTGGATTCCTTACCTCTACCGTTGAGAGGATGATGAGTAAGACAAGCAAACGTTCGGATTACCTGAGCTGGGATGAGTATTTCATGGCCGTTGCCCTGCTCTCGGCAGAAAGAAGCAAGGATCCAAATACCCAGGTCGGAGCCTGCATAGCCAATGATCAGAACAAGATTGTCGGAGTCGGGTATAACGGCTTTCCGATTGGCTGTTCGGATGATGCACTCCCCTGGGATCGTCAGGGTGATTTTCTGTCGACCAAATATCCCTATGTCTGCCATGCCGAACTCAATGCCGTCCTCAACGCCATCTCAACTGATCTGCGAGGCTGTAGAATCTATGTCGGATTGTTCCCCTGTAACGAATGTACCAAGGTAATTATTCAGTCGGGAATCAGCGAGATTGTCTATCTTTCAGATAAGTATCGGGATTCAGAGCAAGTTCGAGCCTCAAAAAGAATGCTCGAGTTGGCACAAAATATATCGTATCGTCAGTTTTCTCCATCCAAGAGCTCTATCCTTTTGAGTTTTGAAGTAGATTCCTGATTTAGTTTCAGCGCCCGCTACCCCTGTGCTGAAACCCTCTGAAACCTATATTGACAGCACCTTCAGCTGAGATCAGACGAACATCGCTTCCTGCAACCGTTCTACCCACCATATACACCTGTTCCCTGCCATTTTCTCGAAGCAGTGCCAGCAATTCCTCATCTCTTCCCTTTTTTACGGTAAAGACAAGCTCGTAATCTTCACCTCCAGCAACTTTAAGATCGATAGGGTTACTATCCAGGTGATGACATACCCGTTCAAGAACTTCGGATCCTGGAAGAAGGCTCGCTTCAATCTCAGCTCCCACACCGCTTTGCCTACATATATGAGCGAGATCGGTGGCAATTCCGTCGGAAATGTCCTGCATTGCGCCAACCATGCCGCTGGCGGCAAGCTCTTGACCCAGCCACAGACGAGGGGTCGGGTTGAGATGTTTGTTGATTAGAGGCTGCAGTTCGTCTTTTGTAAACGATTCGAACAAAGCAGGTGTTCTACATATCTCAAGCCCGGCCGCAGCGGATCCTAAATCACCGCTGACGTAAATGTTCTCCCCTGCGCTGGCGCTGCTGCGTCTGATTATCCTGTGTTTCACCCCGCTTCCAAGAATTACTATGTTAATGGTCAGGGCGGGTCCCTTAACGGTATCGCCACCGATGATTGTACAGCCAAACTCTTCGAGAATTTCAGCGGCTCCAGCCGACCATTTTTCTATCCAACCTTTGCCAAGTTGGTCGGAAATAGCAATTGACACCAATGCATAATGAGGCGTTCCACCCATGGCTGCGATGTCGCTCAGGTTGACGGCAATTGATTTTCTACCCAAAAGATGAGGAGGATGCCATGAACGGTCAAAATGAACATTTTCGACAAGTATATCGGTGGTAGCCAGCCAACTCAGATCATCGGGGGGATCGAAAATCGCACAGTCGTCTCCGATACCCTTTATCAGGCCGTTGGTGTCAGGAGCTCCTGTATTGCCGGTGAACAGCGCTATAAGATCCAGTTCAGACCACTTTTCCTTCATTGTGTCCTGCCGACTACTTAATTCGTTTCAGTGATCCTTTCTGAGGCGATGTTTTTCTCCTCTTTTCAGATTCACCGGTTGCAGTGAGTTCTCGACCAATAACAACGGCCTGGAAAAATCTTTTCTCCCCGCCCATGGTGAATATTTCCTGGCCCGTCATCTGGGCAGTTCGAAGCGTCCAGATGACGTTTTGCAGTGGAACAGTCAAAAAGGTCAAACCGATATGCCACCATTCTTCCTTCTTTGATGGGTCACGTTCAATGGAGGTGATTTTGGCATAGAGAATCAGGCGAGGTTGCTCGGAGGCGATAAGGGCCAGATCGTCAACCTCGGTCGTCGGTTTAAAGGGAGTGATTGATTTAAGCTCTTCTACGAGCTTTTCTAGATTATTGGTTTCCATTGTCGAGACGTGTCATTGATTCAAAGACGATAGTGTTGCCTTCCAGATATTTTCTTGAACAGATAATCGAGTACATTGATAATCCCTCGAGTAGTGGGTTGATCAGGTCGTCAATCAAGACTTTCGATTTTCTAGCCAGTTCCCTGTCCTTGATGGCCAGCATCGTGCCCCCCCAACTCACCATTTCCTGGAGCATTTCAGCAGTGTGAGCCAAATCAAGATAGGTAAACGAGTGTGAAGGCTTCAAAAGGCCTTTACTCATGATCTGAAATGATTCGAGGTCGGCCAAGCTTTGGGGGTTCTGTGGCGCCACATAATTCCTGACCTGAGCCCTGTTGCTTGAGATGATGGCGGCCTCATCATTAAACGACAAGGTCGGCAGAATAGAGCCGATACCAACGATTCCTCCCCAGGAGATAATATCCGTTTCACCTTCAGAGGTGCGGCGTACCGGTATAGAATAGTGTTCGATCAGTCTATCTACCACCTCTTTCAATTTTTCAACCTCCCTGCTTTTTACGGAAAGCAGAAAACGAGGCATTGGTACCAACTGATTGTCGTTTATCCCCCTGACAGCCAGGGTGAGTTCGTTATCAAAAAGATCGAATAATTCCTGCACTGTTAATCCGGTAATTTGGGACAAATCACCGACAAATTTTGTTTCTGGTGCATCTGAGAGCACCTGATCCTGCCCTAGCATTCCCAGCATTGCTTCGGGGCTGAACTGATTGGACCAGTGATAGATTATGGTGTCTGGAGGTACTTTTTTATGTGATTCCGGCAATCCAGCCTCGCTGAAAAGTTCAGAGCTAGAGCGTTCATCGAACTTCTCCGGGTCAAAACTGATGACCGCTTTATCTACAATTGAGTTTTCTTCACTCCAGGCCCCAAAGATCGCAGATTGATAAGCATTAACTTTGTGTTTATCCACTAACAGCATGCGCTCTTTGGCAGTCGGAGAATCCTGAATAGTCCTGTTAATAAGATCCGGAAGACCGTCAAAACTGAAGTAGCCAACAAAAGAAGCCCCCATAAAAAGATCGATCTTGCTTCGATATTCTTCATTTTCTCTCAATCCACGGCGATCGCCATCATAAAGATCTAGGCTTTGTCTCAAAACCTGTTCGTTGAGACTCATTACCACGAGATCTTTTACTCTGGCCACGGAGAGTCGTCTCTCATCCTCCAAATCAAACCGGGTAATTGTATGTATACCGTAGCGTACAGTGGTAATTCTTTCATCGGAAGATATGGCCCAGGTCGCCACATCCATTAAGCGGGCATTCTGGCTCGGACGAGATATGACCAGCAGATGATCGGTAATTTCTCTGGTGATATCCATGCCATCATTTAAGTCAAAAGGAAGTAAGGCGATACTCACTTCCTTACCCACAAGCATTTGAACGAGCGGGTGCTGGTAACTCTTCTTTATTTCTTCTTTGAGTTGAAGAAACCGCATTATTTGATCGTCCCTCA
>JBPCUV010000139.1:0-6905 GCA_051010975.1 Desulfocapsaceae bacterium | reverse complement strand
GCTCTGCTGTTTACCGCCGTTAAAGAGACCCTGCAGGTGTTTGCCCGTGATCCGCAGTGGCGCATTGAAGGCCAGCTCGGCTTCATCTCCGTGCTCCACACATGGAATCAGAAACTCATGGACCACTATCACCTGCACTGCATCATCCCGGCAGGAGCACTCTCATATGACCGTAAAAAGTGGATCGATGCCAGCAGAAACTACTTGTTCAAGGTCGAGTCACTGGCCAAGGAGTTCCAGAAACGCTATCTGAACAAGCTGAAGAGAGCCTATCGTAAAAACCGCCTGTCCTTTAACGGCAGGGCTGAGCGGTATAAGGATGAGACACAGTTTCTGAAACTACTTGCCGCGTTATGGGACAAGCAGTGGATTACTTATGCCAAGCAGCCCTTCGGCGGGCCGGAGCAGGTGCTCGAGTATCTGGGACGCTACACCCACCGGGTGGCCATCACCAACAACCGGATCAGCGCTATCGAGAACGGCACGGTGCGGTTCAGCTACCGGGACCGCAGCAACGACAATAGACAAAAAGAGCTGACGATCAGTGCTCAGGAGTTTATACGGAGGTTCCTCCTACACGTGCTGCCTTCCGGCTTTACCAAGATCCGCTACTACGGATTCCTGGCCCATGCTAACAAGAAGGCGTGCATTGAGTTGATTCGTCGGTTGATCGGCGTAACTACCGCATACGCACAAAAACTGGAGGAAAGTGTTCAGCAGATGATGCTGCGTTTAACCGGGGTTGATATCTGCTGCTGTCCGAAATGTGGTCAGGGGACGATGGTTGTTGGCGCACCAATAGCCAGAGCAGCGTATGACGATACGTCCTGAGCTGAGCTGAATAACAGGATCTTGTGGCTTGTTGATGGCCCGACGGCGGGTCACGCAGGAGAGCTACGTCTTGTGCAGGTGAAAATGACGGCCAACTACTGGCGACAATCTGAAAATGGTATAGCTTATGGCAAAATCTTCGGCATTGACGCTCTATGGCTGCCACTCATGTCAAAATCCCTGCTCCTCAGAGGTAATTCTGGACCGATGAGCACCACAGGAAAACCGCATCCAATCCCCATAGCACTTCACTTCTAAGAGTACTCCGCTCCGCACTTCAGTTCTTCAGGGTTATCAATAATTGCAAGATGTTCTGATGGAGGTGGAAGTGCCGCTGGTGTGCAACTATTGATAACCCTATTCTATAAGTCTTCGACTATCCCTCATCCATCTTTGTTAAAATGTTCAGGGGAAACCCAAGCCTCCCTAAAGATCTATAAAAGCACATCTCATTATTATTTAATTCCTCGTCTGTTCATGATTGTATCGAAAAGGCATCTGGCCTACCCCTGTCAGTTGACATAGTAGTCTGTAATTAATCAATATTTTTCGATGAGCCAATAGAGACTTGACATATTAGGTCGATCGACCTAATATGTTGGTCGTTCGAACAAAAAGGGGTTTGACTGGACACGAAATGACAACACAATCTGAAACCACCCGAGAATTGCTGCTGGTGACCGCAGGAAAACTCTTTGCCACGCATGGCTATGATGCGGTCAGTACAAGAATGATCACCGACCAGGCCGGCCTGAAGCTGAGCAGTATTCACTATCACTTCGGTGGTAAGGAAAATTTATACCTGGAAGCGTTCTCCTACGCCAAGGCGAGAGGTGTCGGAACCAATTTCTTGGATGTGGTGAATGAAACTCCCGCCCTGATGAACGCGCCCGAGGGGCAGGCCGAGATTATTAGAAACACCGTGTACAGGCGGTTCCACGACTACTTCAGACCTGAGCGGCCGTTCTGGGAGATCCAGATACTGATAAGGGAAATCACCAACCCTTCTACTGCACTTCCGGTGCTGGTGGAGAAATTGTTCAGACCCGATATCGAGGCCACCGAGTCCTTTTATCGCCTGATCAGGCCAAAGGCATCAGACAACGAAGTATCGGCGTGGATTGATCTCTTTCATGGTCAATTCGTGTTCTACTCCATGACCAGAGAGCCGATGAGGCTGCTGCGCGGAGAGCATGCAATGAATGTTGAATTTTTAAAAGAAGTTTCCCGCAATCTTTCTAAGGCCTTGATTCTTACTTTGGACCTTCCCTTGCCCAAAGATCTTCAAGAATAATTCACCATACAAATCAAAATGAAATTGAAAAAATCCATTTTATCAGGAATTGCTGCGTTCTGTGTCCTTGGTTCTGCCGCTTGGTACACCACTGTTTCAGGCACAATTGAAGAACCAGTTAAATCCAAGGCATCTTCCCCCCGTCCAGTCCGGACTGAGATGGTAAGAGATATATCTGAGCTCACCTTCCGTTCGTTTCCCGGGTCCGTCAGGGCCACAGAGCGGGTCGACCTGGCATTCAGTGTAGATGGCTTGCTGGCAGAGCTCCATGCCACCGAAGGAGCCATGGTCAAAAAAGGGGACCTCTTAGCTCTGCTCGACCAAAGAGACGCTAAAAACGCTTATGAAGCTGCCAAAGCACGTCATGAAGTAGCGAAAAAAAACTTTGATCGTTCAGAGATTCTTATCAGCCGCAACGTTATTCCCCAGGCAGACTACGATGATACGAAGGCAAATTTTGATATAGCCTTGGCTGAAATGCGAATTCGACACAAGGCCTTGGATGACACGGTACTCACTGCGCCGTTTGATGGCGTTGTGTCCAAGCGTCATGTGGAGAATTTTCAACATATCAAAGCCAAGGACACCATAGTTTCGTTAAAAGACATCTCTAAAATCGACGTGGTCATTCAGGTTCCTGAACGGCTTATCGCTCGAGGCGGAAGCGGCCATTTCGAGGCCGTCAGGGTGCGTTTTGACGCACTGCCGCAGGTCTGGTTTGAGGCAGGTATCAAAGAGTACAGCATTGAGTCCGATCCCATTACCCGGACCTATGATGTGGTTGTCAGTCTCAATCCTCCAGAAGGTGTTACGATCTTCCCGGGCATGACTGCCACCGTCAAAGCACAATTTGAGGATGATGGCTCAGGGGTGTCTGAAGAACTTAAGAAGGTGCTGGTACCGCTTGCCGCTGTCGCTGGTGATGCGGGTAATAACGCATTTGTCTGGGTAATCCCAGAGGATGGCGGCACCCCCGTCAAAACCACTGTCCAGATAGGGGAAGTACGAAGTGACGGTTTAGAGATAATCAGTGGTCTGAACACCGGTGAGCTCGTTGCAATCTCGGGCGTTCACAGCCTCAGAAACGACATGCTTGTCAGACCTGCTCATCCTGATCGTGAGGGGCTTGACCAATGAATTTCGTCGCCTATGCATTAAACAACCGGGCAGTCACACTGGTCCTCATTTTCCTCATTTCTGTCGGCGGCCTGCTCTCTTACCAGGAGATAGGCAGGCTTGAAGACCCCGAATTTACAATTAAGGAAGCGGTAATTTACACCCAGTATCCAGGGGCGACGGCCGAAGAGGTCGAGCTTGAAATAACAGAGCCTCTGGAAACGGCAGTCCAGCAGTTGAAGCAGCTGCATGAAGTGCGCTCGATATCTCGGGCCGGATTGTCGATTATATTTGCCGAGATCCAGGATTCATATGACAAGGACACGCTTCCCCAGGTCTGGGATGAACTCCGCCGAAAGATAACAGCGGCAGCTGCGGAATTGCCGCCGGGTAGCTATGAACCTCACATTAATGACGATTTCGGTGATGTGTACGGCGTCTTCTTTGCCATCACCGGTGACGGCTATTCCCAGCGCGATCTGCAGAAAATCGCAGAGGATTTGAGAAAGGAGCTGCTGCTCAGTGAAGATGTGGGCAGGATTGACTTCTGGGGCTTTCAGCAGGAGGTCGTCTATGTCGAGGCTGACCGAACCAAAATGGCCCAGCTGGGCATCTCACCGCAGTCGGTCTTTACTACTCTAAATGAGCACAACCGGGTAACTGAAGCCGGCAAGGTCAAGGTTGAGAATGAAGATGTAAGAATCAGGGTCACCGGAGACTATGATGCGGTGAGAGATATTGGCGAGCAGCTTATCAAAAGCAGCCCCAGCGGTCACCTGATTCGCCTAAAGGATGTGGCTTCGATCAAGCGCGGTTTCAGTGAACCCGCCCAAACGTTGATGCGTTTTAATGGTGAGCCGGCAGTCGGCCTGGGAATCTCGACCGTATCCGGCGGCAATGTCATTACCATGGGAGATTCCGTCAAACAACGACTGGCAGATCTCGAAACGCGCATGCCGGTGGGGGTAGCAATACATCCCGTTTCATTTCAGGCTGACACGGTAAAGAATGCAGTCAATGGCTTTCTGCTCAACCTTGTCGAGGCCATAGCCATTGTAATTCTATTGCTTGTGCTGTTTATGGGCTGGCGGGAGGGAATCATTATCGGTTCGGTTCTCTTTTTGACCATCCTGGCCACCTTCATCGGTATGTATGCCTTTGATATCAATCTACAGCGAATCTCACTCGGGGCCTTGATTATCGCCCTTGGCATGCTGGTTGATAACGCCATTGTTGTTGCAGAGGGTTTTGTCATAAAGCAACGGCAGGGCCTTCTAGCCCATCAAGCAGCTACGGAAACTGTGAAGCAGACGCAATGGCCGCTGCTTGGTGCCACCGTAATTGCAATTTTGGCGTTTGCAGCAATATCTGTATCAAAAGACGTTACAGGAGAGTTTCTCGGCAGCCTGTTTCAAGTAATCGGCCTCTCTCTTTTCATCAGCTGGATTCTGGCCGTGACGGTTGTTCCCTATCTTTGCGTTACCTTTCTCGCCAGCAAGCCTGCAGTAGATAAACCTCTCCATATGAATAGTTTTTATAAGGGCTATCGCCGATTTCTGAAGACCTCAATACGCTATCGCTGGCTGACCATTCTGATAACCCTGGGTATGCTTGGCGGGGCGCTCTTCGGCTTTGGTTTTGTCAAACAGAACTTCTTTCCCGGGTCATCCAGGCCGCAGTTTACCGTAGATCTGACATTTCCTGAAAACACCCACATTGAGGCAACAAATGCTGAGATACAAGAGCTTGAGTCATTCGTTTCAGAACTCGAAGGTGTAACCGATATTTCCAGTTTTATCGGCAGCGGAGCCCTGAGGTTTATTCTCACCTATGCACCCGAAATGCCCAACAGCGGTTATGGGCAGTTGCTGGTCAGCGTTGATGACTATAGAAAGATAGATCAATTGATCACTGTTGTTACCGATCACCTCCATGATGCGCACCCCGGAGCCGTTTTCAAGGTCGAAGGGTTTCGTCTCGGGCCCGGTGGGACTGCTATCGAGGCCCGTTTCAGCGGACCGGACAGTATGGTCCTCAGAAATCTGGCCGAGCAGGCCAAACAGATCATGTGGAAGCACAGCAACACCACAACTGTCAGCTCAAACTGGGGTGAACGCACCAAGGTGGCCGCGGTCGAATTTGCCAAAACCAGAGCCGAGAGTATCGGCATCTCACGAACCGAGATTTCCTCCTCCCTGGCAACCAGTTTTTCCGGCTCTTCGGCAGGTCTGTATAGAGAAGGAAAGGATTTATTACCCATTGTCGTGCGGCTTCCGGAGCATCAGCGCTCAGATATAGAGACCTTGAACGACGTGATGGTCTGGAGCAATACTGCCGGTCAGTTTGTGCCCATAGGACAGGTCTCTGACGGCAATACTACCAGATGGGAAGACCCGGTCATTCATCGCCTCAATCGTAATAGAACCATTACGGTATCAGGTGAGCAGGTAAGCGGAACAGCCGATGCCCTGTTCAGAGAATTGCGTCCAGCCATCGAATCGATCCCTCTGCCTGAAGGGTATTCGCTCAATTGGGGAGGTGAATATGAGAGTTCGACAGAAGCGAATCAGAAACTTATGGCCAAAGTGCCGCTTGCCTTTGCGATGATGTTTTTCATTTCGGTAATGCTCTTCAACACATTGCGGCATCCCATTATCATCTTTCTCGGGCTGCCGTTGGCGATT
Organism: Desulfocapsaceae bacterium; assembly: GCA_051010975.1. Taxonomy (GTDB): domain Bacteria; phylum Desulfobacterota; class Desulfobulbia; order Desulfobulbales; family Desulfocapsaceae; genus JABDQA01. Next base: position 980 of record JBPCUV010000139.1, on the reverse strand, counting down.
ATTGGAGTTACCGGAGGTCTGCTTCTTTTCAATATGCCGTTCGGATTTATGTCACTTCTTGGATTCCTCAGTCTTTCCGGCATGCTGATTAAAAACGAGATCGTCTTATTGGACCAGATCAATATCGAACTGGCCAAGGGTACTCCACCGCTGCAGGCGGTTGTAGAATCGGCGGTCAGTCGTGTACGCCCGGTCGGTCTGGCTGCTTTTACAACGGTGCTGGGGATGGTTCCCCTGCTCTGGGATCCATTTTTTGGCGCAATGGCGGTTACTATCATGGGCGGGTTGACCTTTGCCACTTTGCTGACGCTGATTGTCGTGCCGGTACTCTACTGTACCTTGTTTAGAATTACCGAGAAGACTGTCGCAGAACCGTTAAAAACCTTGGATCAGAACGCCAACTCCCTTGACAACCCAATGGACAGGTCAATGGCGGGCGCTTCAAAGGTCTAGCCACTGACTCAATCTCATATTGACTTCAACTAATACGGCTGCCTTGTTTCGCCGAAGCTCTAGGTCAGAAGCAACCATGGCCCCAAGCGTGGATTGGTTGTAATCTCAACCCTTTGTTCAGTCTTCGTGAGTCATCATACCTTAACAATCAGCCTATGATAAGAACAGTGTACCACTCCTTGCTTCTGTTCATTCTGCTTGGGCTGCGATGGTGGAACTTGTCTCTGGAAACCAGATCCGTCCATGACCGATGGAGGACCAGAGTCTCCGGAATCATAACCCGAGCACTCATCTATCGGTAAAGTAACCGTTTGGTCAAAGAACAGGGCTAAAATAGTCCCAATGAAGGAGTACAGTTTTATGAAAGTAAGTGACAGGTTATGTGCTGTGTGGTCTGTGGCCTTAGCAGTGTTTTTAGCACCAGGAATACCTGCCATCGCCGCTGAAACCATTGTATTCGAGCTGCAGGAAGACTGTCTGAGAGAAATCATCAAAACCGCTCCTGATGATTTGACCATCGGAGAGGC
>JBPCUV010000138.1:0-5589 GCA_051010975.1 Desulfocapsaceae bacterium | reverse complement strand
CCGATCAGATAAATCAGGAAGACGGCCACTCCCGAGTACGCTCCAAAAAGCGCTGCACAGAACAGGGCATAAACCGGCAGCCGGGCTCCGCAGGACATGAACGGCGCCATAAAAATCGTCATAAACCGGTCCCGCCGGTTGCTCAAGGTCCTGGCGGCCATAACCGCCGGTACCGTGCAGCCGAAGCCGACAATCATCGGGATAAAGGCCGAGCCGGGCAGACCAATTTTTCTCATAAACCTGTCCGCCACCACGCCGACCCTGGCCATGTAGCCGAGATCTTCAAGGATAGCCAGAGCCAGAAACATGAAGAAGACCACCGGAATAAAAGTTGCCACAGTCTGGCATCCCACTCCTATACCGCCGGCGATCATCACGATCAGCCAGTCCGGGCTGCCAACCGCCTCGAGCAGGTTTGCGGGAATATCGACGAAGAGCAGACCACCGATGATATCAAAAAAATCGATGAACACCGATCCCAGACCAATCGCGAACCAGAAGGTCACAAACATCGATACCATAAATATCGGGATCGCCACAAAACGGTTCATAACGATATTGTCGACCCGGTTGGTGAAATTTGTGGACCGGTCTTTTATTTCTCTAGCTACACGGCTGTAAATCTCGTCTATATTGGAGTATTTCTGGACGGTATCCATCACCTCCTGGGTGGAGACGTGGGAATCGTGCTCGGGAAGATATTCGATCGCTTCTTCGATCTTTTCCACCGCGTTTTTGACCGAGGCCCTGTTGACCCCGACCACAGGAATTACCGGTACGCCCAGATCTTCACTGAGACGGTCGATATCTATTTTTATTCCCTCTTTCTCAGCCACGTCGAGCATGTTAAGCAGGACGATTATCTGATTGGTCCGCTCGAGCAGATCCATGGTCAGGTAAAGATTGCGGGACAGATTGGTCGCGTCAATGACGTTGACGATAAGATCATACTCGCCGCTTCTAATTACCCGCTCGGCGACTTTCTGGTCTTCGGTGTCCGGGCTGAGGTTATAGGTTCCCGGCAAATCGACCAGTTCCACCCTGGTATCTCTGAGCGGAAAACTACCCTCGATTTTCTCCACCGTAACGCCCGGCCAATTGCCGACCTTTTGCTTGGCACCAGTGAGGCTGTTGAAAAGAGTTGTCTTCCCGGAGTTGGGAACTCCGGCGATGGCGATTCGTTCAACCTTGTGCACGTGAGCGCTCCTGTACCAGGATCTCCTGAGCTTCATTCTTTCTCAGAGCGATTCTACTGCCCCTGATTTGTACGATCATTGGATCGGACAACTCGACCGGGGCCAGTTCAACGGGAGTTCCCTTGACAAACCCCATCTTGTAGAGTTTTTCCGCATAGGCTGAATTTTCAGGTTCGAAGCCGACGACCTCGTAGGCAATACCTTTGCTGATATCGGCCAGATTAATATATCTTCCCATGAATTTCTCTATTACCTAATTATTAAATCTACAGCCGCATACCCGTATTCGAGGACAGACCGCATCGTTTGCATAAAGCGCTCCAAAACCAGTGGCGATTATAAATGAGAAGAAATTATGATGCAACACAAAAAGTAAGGCGCGCCTAAAAATATACTATTGTGTGAACTTCCCCGACCCAGCCCCTCGGCCTATTCTCGTCGCTCAAAAAAGATCTGTTGACTTTTTTTAGTTATGCCGTAAAATTTTAGGACGCAACCAATATTAATCTTTTTTATAGCAATTCCAATGACTTCCACAGAAAACCTGAGCGCTAGCCAGGAAGACTACCTGGAGGCTATCTTTCATATTTCTGAAGAGAAGATGGCTGCCCGGGCCAAAGACATAGCCAAGTATCTCGATGTCAAAGCTTCTTCGGTTACCGGTGCGCTGCGCATATTGGGAAAACATGAGTTGATAAACTATGCACCTTACGATCTCATAACCCTCACCGATGAGGGAAGGGTAATCGCTGAGGAGATAGTCTATCGCCATCGGGCCCTGGAAAAATTCCTGGTGAAAGTCTTGGGCATAGAACGCGAAGATGCCGATGCGGCAGCCTGTAAGATGGAACACCATGTCCCCAAGGCCATTATCGAGCGTCTGGTCAAATATGCAGAATATGTCGATCACTGTCCCCGAGGCGGGGTAAGCTGGGAGTCAGGATTCGGCTACTACTGCAAGCACGGCTGCACAGATAAAGACTGTGAACGGTGTATCAGCGAAACGGCAAAACAGCCCCAGAAAGGGCTCTAGCTCCACCCTTCCACCCATCTTTTTTCCCCATCGCCACGAGAGTAGCCCAGGCTGACGCTGGTGCTGCCTTGCATCAAACGGTCAATTCGCCGACAGCTGCATTGCTGTTCCCTGATTAGTTATTATTATATTCAGACAACTATCTAATTGATATAATTAACCAAAAAAAACGGAACCCACATAATGAACAAGCAATTCCTGGTTACCGTAAGCAACGACTACGATCACCTCACCGGAGTGGAATTTATCTGCTCATTCTTCAAGCAGTTTTCAGAACATCAAATTACCCTTCTGCATATCAGTCGACTCGACGCCGTCGACATGAACAAGACCCTCATGAAAATGTGGGACAAACCGCAAGAGGGTGTCACCGGCAACCTCACTATCGGTGCCAGAAAAGCTCTGGACAAGTCAATCAGCCTGTTGAGCAAATCGAACATGTCGATCGATCATATGATCACCAAGACTTTTCCGGAGCGCTATGGGAAAATAAAGGACATTCTCAATGAAGGCACCTCCGGACTCTATGACGCGATAGTGCTCGGAAAACGGGCTAGCTACACTCTCCAGTGGTTTTTTGAACGGCCTGCAGATGAGACAGCCAAGGCGATCATCGAGGACAGCTCGCTTTCTTCCCCCCTGTGGATCTGCCCGGTACCGGAGACTGGTAGGAGACATGTACTTGTCTGTGTCGATGGCTCGGAAGGATCATTGAGGGCGGTGGATCATGTCGGTTACATTCTCTCCGCTCAGGATCAGCACTCAATCACCTTGTTTCATGTGGAAAACGGCGCCGGTCTGGACAGTGCTGCTATTTTTCAGAAATCCACCCGCATCCTGCATACACACAATATCGGGAATGAGCGCATTCGCCAAGATACCACCTGGGGGCTCAATGTCGCCGGAACGATTACCGGTTATGCAGAGAAATCAGGTTTTGCCGCCATTGCCGTCGGTCTTGAAGGTATAGACCAGGGAATCCTGAAGCGCATGAATCTTGCCGGTGGTACGACCGTTGGCTTGATCGAGCGGGCGGAAAAAATCTCTCTGTGGTGTTGCCCATAACGGAACCTTTATCATTCTTAGTTTTAGTTTCACTGGCTCACATATAGACAATGTGCTAGCATAGATACACTTCAGGCATTGCCTCGAAGTGCAAGCTCTCGTACTTTAGGCCGCGGTCGTTTATGCTTTCCGCCGTCACCTTCAATTAACGTCAGTGGAGGTAGGGGTATGCACATCATTCTGGCATTTGTTTTTTCCGCACTGCTTGTCTACCTGCTGGTGCAATTTGCCAGGCAGGAAGAGATCCAGAACGAGTATGAAGATGCGATCCTCGATGTCGAAGCCCGCCTGGAATGGGCCCGAACAAGAAGCTGTTTCCCTTTCGGCATGAAAGCTCAGATGGAGATTTCTCGTGATCTGCTGGGCAAGGCCAAGAACCTCTGGAATCAGAACCGCTGGCGCCAGGCCTATCAGACCGCGCTGCAGTCCCAGGACGCGATGAACAGAGCTCAACGCCTCTACTCTTCAGCAATCGCGGTGAGGTAGGAGCTGATTCTCCGGGCTCCGTCTTCTAGATCTTCTTCTTAATGTCGATGACCGGGGTTTTATCAAGAACATCGAGGCCCTGTACCTGAAGACGGTTGCCATCGATGCCAAGGACTCTAAGTTCGGACACACCAATGGGATTAGGGCGTACCGGGCTTCTTGTTGAGAAGACCCCTCTGAGGCGATTCTCTTTTTTACCGCGAGGGTGTACTTTGAGAATATCCCGGGACGATTCATGGAGCCAGAACAGCACCACGATGGTCTGTCCCGCCTCCACCCCCTCCAACCCCTCGGAGTATTCAGGAAAGATCTCAAGATAACCCGTCCTTTCAGATTCTCCGTACCCTTTTGGTGCATCACCCAGGCTCAGGATATCGCCATCAACCACACCGATAATCTTCAGTTCAGGAGGATGTGTCTCGTGTTTCGTCATCTTCTCTCTCTTAATTTCCTTAGCGTTTCTAAATTTTCACTTTATCGATTGACCTTTGCTCAAATTTCTTTCCCATCGAAGTTCTGTTAATGATTGTCCCCTTATTCAGGCAAGTACCGAAATTGTAAAAAGAGAGGCAACCGTCGAATAGATGATGGCCGTGCCGATACTGTCCGCCTTGATCTTATACTGCAATGCCAGAACAAAGGGCATGGCCCCGCAGGGTCCCGCCGCGGTGACCAGTACTGTTTTGGTCCAACCGCTATCGAGACCATTGGTTGAGGAAAGCAGGAACCAGATAAATAGAGGGTGAACAATTGTTTTCATGGTAGTGACTACCAAGGCGGCACTGTCAATCCGGCTGATCTTCACATCCGCCATGATGACTCCCAGCGAAAACAGTGCCGCAGGAGCGGCGGCGCTGCCGGTAAAGGACAGGAATGTTTTTACGCCGTCGTGCAGATTCAGGCCCATGAGATTGGCTGTCAGGCCCAGTGCCATTGCAATCAGAACCGGATTTCGCAGAAAAGAGGCACCCACCTTGAGATAGGAATCCCCCCGGTGGGCGACGATCTCCAGGGCCATAACCATGCCGCAAAAGAAGATGACTGTGTCGAGGGAGATAATCACCGACAGAGGAAGAACGCCTCGATCCCCGTAAAGCACCGTGACGATGGGGAGAATAAAAAAAACATGATTTACAAAGCAGGAGGCCATACCGAGCAGAATTGATTCAAGTTTACTTCGCTTCAGCCAGGTCCTCACCATATAAGCCGTTATGGCGAAAAGAGTTGCCTCAGCAAGAGCCCAAAGAGTAATAATGGTATAGTTAAGCTGGCTCAGTGGCGCCGAAACAATCAGAGAAAAGATTACAGGAGGTACCAGCGCGTAAAAAACAAACCTGTTTATCGTTTGCGCGTCGCCAAAATCGAATACCTTTCGTTTTCCTAATATGATGCCCAAAAGCATGATGGCAAAAACGGGAAAGACCGGGTTTAGAAAGGTCTGAACAATAAGCTGCATGGGCTCGAGCACCATCTGGTTGAGTAAGGGAAACTAGCTGTTGTGGCCGAGAAGAGCGAACATCACTCGGATAGATACCACACTACGAGATTCACATCACCCAGAAATGATTCGCTGACGGCTGATGCAGTGTTGCAGTCAGTCCGCAGATTAGAAGAAGATTATCCAGGTACTTTTTATGAGTGAAGGGATGGGATTATAGAAAAATCTCAGGCAGGGTTCCCGATCTAGTCCCCCTCGGCAAAGGACAGTTCCATGTCGACCATTTCCCGGGCTCGCTCGTTGGCCCGCCTGCTGTTGTCGCCACCCATGGCCACATGCTGGCGGTGCCCCTCAGGACTGGTGATAGCGAA
>JBPCUV010000137.1:0-4039 GCA_051010975.1 Desulfocapsaceae bacterium | reverse complement strand
TTTTCGAAGGTGGAGAAACCGAAGCTGGTGCCAGTAAAAGCGGTTGCCATGGTTTCTGCCAGATGGGACCGCTGGTGCGCGTCGAGCCCCAGGGGACTTTCTACAACAAGGTGAAAGTCGATGATGTTCCCGACATCATCACAGCCACCCTGGAAGAGCAGGGAGTGGTAGAGGAACTGCTGTTTGAGAACCAGGATGGCAGCCGGGCCACCACCGAACAAGATGTGCCCTTTTATGCCGGCCAGAAGCGCATCGTCCTTGGCGGCTGCGGAACGATCAACCCTGAGGACATCCGTAACTACTTTGCCGTAGACGGCTACCAGGCGCTGGCCAAATGCCTTCAGGATATGACTCCTGAAGATGTGGTCGAAGAAGTGAAAAAATCGGGGCTCAGGGGACGCGGAGGAGGCGGCTTCCCGGCCGGTAGAAAATGGGAATCGGCCGCCAAAGCGACCGGACGACCCAAATACATCATCTGCAACGCCGACGAAGGCGATCCCGGTGCCTTTATGGATCGTTCGCTGATCGAAGGTAATCCCCAGGCCGTTATTGAAGGCATGATCATATCCGCCTACGGTGTCGGATCAAGATATGGCGTCGTCTATGTGAGGGCGGAATATCCGCTGGCCGTTACCAGGCTCTTCCTGGCCCTCGACCAGGCCCGTGCATACGGTTTGCTGGGAGAGAACATCATGGGCTCCGGTTTCGATTTCGATATCGAGGTGTTCCAGGGTGCCGGCGCCTTTGTCTGCGGCGAGTCCAGTGCTTTGCGCGCCTCAATCGAAGGGCTGCCGGGTGAACCCACCGCCAAATACGACCATGCCACCGACAAGGGGCTGTGGGAGAAGCCGACGGTACTCAACAACGTCGAGACCTTTGCCAATGTGCCGATCATCATCAACCAGGGCGCCGACTGGTACGCCTCCATGGGCACCGACAACAGCAAGGGAACCAAGGTCTTCTCACTGGTCGGCAATATCGTCAATACCGGTCTGATCGAAGTGGAAATGGGCACCACCCTGCGCAAGATCATCTTCGATATCGGCGGCGGCATCCCCGATGGCAAACCGTTTAAAGCGGTACAGACCGGCGGCCCCTCCGGAGGCTGTCTGCCGGCCGACAAACTTGATATGCCGGTGGACTTCGATCAGTTGAAAGAAGTCGGATCGATGATGGGCTCCGGCGGTATGATCGTTATGGATGAAGGGGCGTGCGTAGTCAACGTCGCCAAATATTTCATCGAGTTCTGCAACGATGAATCGTGCGGTAAATGTATTTCCTGTCGCGATGGATCTGCCGCCCTGCTCAACATTCTTGATCGGATCTGCGAGGGAGAAGGAAGGGAGGAAGACCTTGAAACCATGGAAGATCTCTGCCACTGCATAGATGACGCCTCCATGTGCGGTCTCGGCACCTCGCTGCCCAACCCTGTTTTGAGCACCCTGCAATATTTCAGGGATGAGTATCTTGCCCATATCAAAGACAAAAACTGCCCGGCAAAGGTTTGCAAACCGCTGTTCACCTACGAGGTGATCACCGACAATTGCAAGAAATGCGGTCTCTGCTTCAGAAACTGCCCATCCGACGCAGTTATCTGGAAGAAGAAGGAAGTTGCCGAAATTATCCAGGATAAATGTGTAAAATGCGGTATTTGCAAAGAAGTCTGTAAGTTCGATGCCGTAGAATAATCGAGGAAAACGATAAATGGTTACATTCACGCTCAACGGCAAAGAATTAGAGGTTAAAGACGGCACAACCATACTTGAGGTGGCCCGTGAAGAGGGAATCAACATCCCGACTCTTTGCTATCACGAGGAAATGTCAGCTTACGGCGCCTGCCGCCTCTGTCTGGTTGAGGTCATCAAACGCGACTGGCCGTCGATTCAACCCGCCTGCCTCTATCCTGCCCAAAACGGCATCGAGGTAAATACCGATACCGAGCGGGTGAGAAAATCACGAAAGATCCTGCTGGAGCTCTACCTGGCCAGATCACCCGATTCCCAGGCTATTATAGACATCGCCAAGGAATATGGGGTCCGGGACACCAGGTTCAAGCTCAAGGAAAGTGAACGCAGTGACTGCATTCTCTGCGGACTGTGCGTACGAGCCTGTGCCGAAATTTCCAAGCGACACGCCATCAGTTTCGCCCATCGGGGCAGCAAGCGGGCAATCCAGACACCCTTTGAAGAGCTCGCCAGTATGTGTGTTGGCTGCCAGGCCTGTGCATTTGTCTGCCCAACCGGAGTAATCAAGATAGAGGAGGCGGACTAGCGCGCTACTGAACTACATGCACTGCTAAACTTGTTCGAACCCCTGATTCTGCTAATTCTTCAACGGCTCTGTAGAACAGGGGTTTGTTGTTGTATGGGGTAGCCAGCAGGCAAAATTAGGCGGGTGGGGATGCTACTTGGCCCAAGAGGAGCGCTTTATACTACAAGGCAAAGGCGCCTATGCCTGGGAAGGCTTAATTGACGAACGTTGTATTGGGACTTATAAGTATTCTATTATTCTATCAAAGAGACACTGATGTAAATACCAAACCTGCTGCAAAACAGGGACGGAAAGCCGCGGGTCTCAACGAGACAGCCGGGTTGCCATCTACGATGGCTATCCGGCTTTTCATTTCCACAAGCCACATGAACCAGGGATTTGTCAAAACAACAGATATGGACAAAAAAGAACTCCAAACTGATCCGAAAAGCAGCACCAATGCTCTGGCAAGTCCTTCAGCAATTTTACCAAAACAGGATGCCAGAATCACTATTGAGATTGAGCGAGGAGAAATCAAAGGTTCTTGCACTATGAAGGTTATGTTGGATGATCTGCTGATTTGTCGGTTTGAGCATCACAACCCGGACGGTATAGCTGTCTGTGTGCGCAGAGCGGCTGATGCGATCGAATTAAGTGAATGGGCCGAAAAAGTGTTGCGGGACGATGCCAAGGGTGGCTGACCCAAAAAGAGGAGCAGATAATGATTATCCATCAGCGAGAAATTGCCTATAGTGTTGACTACCAGACCTTCTTCACCGCGCTTACCCAGGCCAAAGCGCACCTCGAGAAAAGATTCCCGGAAGTATCGGTGGAACTTATGTACAATCTCGCCGGGCAGCGGGGCATGGCCACAATCCAGACACGTTATCCAACGCTTGCCGATTACGAGAGGATCGATGCGGAAATGGACAAGGACGAGCAGTATATGGAGCTTCTGGAGACGATGATAGATGCTTCCGGCGAGCTTCCAGTGGACCAGTTCTATCGCGTCATTCAGGACGGTTGATACATCTGCAACCTGTGAAGGTAGGCGAAGGTGCCCGCATTATCTTCCGCGGCCATCGAGATCTTTCCTGTCGACACCCCGATAATTCAATCCATCGATAATATTACCCACTCCGAGTGGCCCGTCTTTTTATCCGGAGTAGATCGGGACGATCGATTAATTCCACGCCCAGATAGATGCCTGGTACCATTTAATTCATCCGAAAAAACATGATTACTGCGCTCAGGATTACGATCGATTGAATAATAAAATATATCAGAAAAGACTTGGCGGAAGTGCATGGGAATCGAACCCACCTAGCAGGCTGTTAACCCGCTACACCGGATTTGAAGTCCGGGAGGGCCACCAGTGCCCTGTCCACTTCCGTCCGATTTAAACCGGTGATGAGGGGGGTTAAATTAATTAATATTGACCCCGAAAGCAACTTATTATTATAATAGGCCATTTTTAGGTAGGAATTTTATTAAACTTTTAAGCGAGCACGAATAGGATTTTATGCAGTGTGAAAGACTGTTGAAACTGTCCAAGCAGTGGTATTTACATGTCAGAGATGAGACCATGGCACCAGCCCGAATGGTCCAATTTATCAAGCAGCATGTCGCTGGCTGTCCTCTTTGCCAGGAAGATCCTGACATCCAGGACGAGATCCAGAGAATCACCGAGATCATCCTCCCTGAGTCGAAAATACCAAAAGCGGTTCGACTGAAGCAGGAAGCAGATGAGGCGGAGCGGGAGAGGAAAGAGGCTGCGGAGAACGACAAC
>JBPCUV010000136.1:0-6362 GCA_051010975.1 Desulfocapsaceae bacterium | reverse complement strand
GCATTTATGGCCGGAGCAATTCGAAATGATACTGCATCGCTGGTAAGGAATTCGATATTGACATCAAGAACAGAGAATAATTTTTTGATTCCCTTCTGGCTCGTTGATGAAATACTCTCAAACCCACCTTTCACCAATATTCTATTCACTCCTTTCAGTGGCATTATATCGGCAATCGTACCTATCGCAACATAGTCTAGAAATGACTTCATGTTTGGTACGCATCTATCTTTTAAGGAGTCGCTATTAGCGATAGTGTTGCGGACTGCAGCGACCAGGTAAAAGGCCACACCGACGCCGGAAAGATCATTAAATGGAAACTCACAATCCCGCTGTTTGGGATTGATGGTCGCATCGGCATAGAGTCTCGAATCAGGCACCTGGTGATGGTCGGTGACTATAGTTTTGAAGCCGTACTTCCTTGCTAATATAAGTTCTTCTCCATTTGAAATTCCGCAGTCAACGGTAATCAACAGTTTATTTTGGCGAAGTGTCGTTGCATAATCACGCAAAACCTTGTCGTTGAGACCGTAGCCATCGGTAAGTCTGTTTGGAATATGACACTGCGTAGTTACCCCTAGTTCCTTGAAGAAAGCGTGCAGCAATGAGGTGCCTGTAATACCATCTACGTCATAGTCTCCCCAGATAAGAATATCGTCCTTGTCCTCAATGGCTGAGATAATGAGATCAACCGCCGTGTCGATAGATTTGAGCAGAAAAGGCGAAGGAAGATCCTTTAATTTGGGAAACAGATAAGTCTCCATATCTCCTTCGCTGCACAACTCATTATCTTCTAGGTGGCGTTTAATGGCCGGATGGACAGCTATGTTTGACACGTTAGCAATGCTTCCTATAGAGCTTTCTTGGGATTTAGGTTTTTCTCAACAAAAGAAAATATTTCAGTGGCGTTACCCCTGTCGAACCATCTGATTGATTCGTCTCTGCCGAACCATGTATATTGACGTTTGGCGTAACGCCTGGTGTCACGGGCGAGCAATTCTCTGCACTTCTCCAGGTTCCAACGACCTTCCAGATAAGCTACCATGTGCCGGTATCCAATCGACTGCATGCTTTGCAATTCGGTGCCATAGCCCTGATTGATAAGTCCCCTCACCTCATCTTCCAGCCCAAGTTCGAATAATTGTTCTGTTCTTCTGTTAATCCTCTGATAGAGAGCATCACGCTCACAGGTCAAACCTATTGACGTAATGGCTTGAAGTCTGCTCACTGGCGCTTCAGATTTCTGACGTTTTAAATGGTCGGACAGAGGTATACCCGTAGTGTAAAAGACCTCCAGAGCTCTTATTATCCGAGAGCTGTCGTGTGGATGGATACGGACAGCCGAACTGGGATCAGATTCTTTCAATTCGTCGTGGAGGGCCGAGTGCCCCTCCTCCGCCAACCTGCGTATAAGATTATCACGTATCGTTTTGTCGGTGGGTGGCGAAGGAAACAATCCCCTACTGAGGGCTTGAAAATATAATCCTGTTCCACCTGTGAGCAGAGGGACAGCGCCACGTTTGTGGATGAGCGTTATGGCTTCGAAACAATCTTTGACAAAGTGGGAGGCGTTGTATTCTTCATCAGGATCGACAATATCAATCAGATGATGGGTAACCCTTCGGCGATCATCAAGGGAAGCCTTGGCCGTGCCAATATCCATAAAACGATAGACCTGCATGGAATCAACACTGATAATTTCGCAATTGAACTCTTTGGAAAGATGGATCGACAGGTCGGTCTTGCCGATGGCAGTTGGGCCGACAAGAGTTAGCACGGGTTCGTCGATGAGAGGTTCGGTGAAATCAGTCAAAACGTAGATAACTCTGGAATTGTTCCGCACGCTTGGCCCCGATCCCTCGAACTCTGACAAGATCTGCGGGATGTTGGTAGTAACCAGAACGGTCTCTCTCCTCGACAATTCTTTTAGCCAATGCTGGTCCTATGCCTGAAACAGTTGTTAAAAGCTCAACATCAGCATGATTGACGGGGATGTTTTCAAGCTGAAAAACGGAGAGTAGAACGTCCTTCTGGGTTTGATAGGTCGGTAAAACGTTAACCCTGCTAATATCCCAGTGCTCGTTGGGCTCAACCCTGCGGTTTAAAATCTCACCACTGGCTGCGGAAACCAGTTGAAGCAGCATCCAGATTCCAGGGATGAGCAGAAGTAGTTCGATTCTGTAATCGTTGGTTGAATTCATTGCAGGTGTAACATAGAGATGTCCTTACACTCCACCATATCACTGAGATGTTACAAACATACAACAAGATATGGTGGCTGCCAATCCTGTTATCAATTACTATTGTAGTGTTGCTCTTCAAGAGGTATAAAGCTATGCCAAAGTTTGGTTATCGTTATTACTTCAGTAGTCATGAAAAAATTCAATATCGTACTTGTTGAACCGCAGATACCGCCAAATACCGGATCTATCGCCCGGCTGTGCGGAGCCACAAACAGCACCCTGCACCTCGTACATCCACTTGGTTTCTCAACGGAAGACAAGCATTTAAAAAGGGCAGGACTCGATTATTGGCAGCATGTTGAGGTCATTCATTGGGAAAATCTCGAACGATTACTGACGGGAGTTGACGAGAAGGCACTGAAATTTTTCACCACCAAAACGACAAGAGATTATACCGAAGCTGTCTATTCTCCGGGTGATTACCTGATTTTCGGCAAGGAGACCAGGGGACTATCAGAAGAGGTGCGAAATCTTTATCACGAGTTGTGCTTCACCTTGCCCATGGAAAATAAAAATATTAGAAGCCTTAACCTGGCAATGACTGCAGGGGTTGTTTTGTATGAAGCAATCAGGCAACAGAATAACCGCTGACCAACCCATATACTAACATTTACCTGAGATCAGGTATTTAACTGAAAATGGAGAGTAAATAGATGAACCAGAGGGTATGCAATTTTAGCGCTGGGCCGGCCACCCTGCCCTATGAGGTGTTAACCAAAACAGCAGAAGACATCGTTGATTTCAATGGCACCGGCATAGGGTTGATGGAAATGAGTCATCGATCGCCAGATTTTCAGAAGGTGATCGATGAGACCGAGAATCTATTGCGTCAACTCATGCAGATACCCGACGGCTATAAAGTCCTTTTTTTGCAAGGAGGAGCATCTTCCCAATTCTTTATGGTGCCAATGAATCTGCTTGGCGAGGGAAAAAAGGCAACTTATCTGAATACCGGCACGTGGGCCAAGAAGGCAATAGCTGAGGCCCGCCTGTTTGGTGATATTAATGTCCCTTTTTCCAGTGAGGAACAAAACTATAACCGGGTACCAGACCAGCAGGAGTACCGGGTTGCCGACGACAGCGAATACCTTTATCTGGTTTCGAATAACACGATTTTCGGTACCCGGTTCAAACATTTTCCCGACACTGACAAGATGCTGGTCTGCGATATGTCTTCAGATATACTTTCACGGCCGGTTGACGTTTCCAGATTTGGACTGATTTTTGCCGGAGCCCAGAAAAATCTTGGGCCAGCCGGGGTAACTTTGGTCATCATCAGAGAAGATCTTCTCTCCCGCTGTCCCGACAATATCCCTACCATGCTCAACTACCGTACCCATGCTGATAAGGGATCCATGTTCAATACACCTCCCTGTATTGCCATTTACGTCGTCTACCGTGTGCTGCAATGGCTTAAGGGACTTGGAGGGGTCGAAGAAATCCAGAGAATCAACCAGCAAAAGGCTGGCACGCTCTATAAGATCATCGACGGGGGGAACTACTATCGCGGACATGCCGATCGGGACTCACGTTCGCAGATGAATATTGCCTTCAATCTACCCACACCAGAATTGGAGACCAAATTCATCTCTGAGGCGGCAACTCAAGGGTTGAAGGGATTAAAGGGCCATCGCTCGATTGGGGGCTGCCGGGCTTCAATCTATAACGCCTTTTCATTGGAGGGAGTCGAGAAGCTGGCTGCATTTATGGAACGCTTTGCAGCTGACAATCCTGCCTGAACCCGTGCCCGAGGAAATGGTTATCAGGCCTCCGAGTGAGGCCCACTCCATCATCATACAGGCCACCCGTGGCTGTTCGCATAATCGTTGTATTTTCTGTGGAGTATACAAAGGCGTGCGTTTCGAGCTGCGCGATGACAATGACATCGACCGACAGCTGGATTTTGCACGACAGTTCTGTAAGCATCAGAACCGGGTTTTTATTGGGGCGGGCGACGCCCTGATAATGCCCCAGAAGAAAATTCTGAAATTATTCAAAAAAATCAGATCGGCCCTGCCCTGGATAAACCGAGTTTCACTCTATGCCAATGGCAAGGGCATACGCTCAAAAAGCGACAGTGATTTAGAAGCGCTGAGATTGCACGGCCTCGATCGTGTTTATATGGGAATTGAGAGCGGGGATGATTACCTTCTTGGCTGGATGAAAAAAGGAGAAACTGCCGACACTCTCTTTGAGGCCGGAAATCGAATTGCAAAAGCTGGTATGTTTTTGTCAACCACAGTTTTGCTTGGCATTGGTGGAACTGAGTATAGCCAGCAGCATTCCCGGGCAACGGCCAGGCTGTTGAACAGGATTCAACCCAATCAGATTGGTGCTTTGTGTTTGATGGTTTTGGAAAACACTGAGCTGGGAAAAGTCTGCAGCAAAAGTCAATTTGTTGAAATGTCAGCCGAGGAGCTGGTGCGGGAACTCAAAGAGATGATAAGCGGACTGACGCTGGATCGAGTGCAATTCATGGCAAATCATGCCTCCAATTTCCTCCCGCTCAGCGGACGGCTTCAGAAGGACAAACAAAAATTTCTGATGAATATTGATGAGGCACTTGCCAATCCCTCAACCTTGGTTTCCCCGCACCTTAGAGCATTGTAGATGGATCAGAAATTAGTCGACTGCAAAGACCTCGACCGGGCAGGGTTGGAATCGTTTGCGGAGTCCCTGGGGCAACCACCATTTAGGGGCCGGCAGATAATGGCCTGGTTGTATCGGCCGGGTATAGAAGATTTCTCCGAGATGACCGATTTGGCCAAAGCGTTTCGTACGCTTCTCCCCGAACATGCGGAAATTTCCTGCTTCAAAGAGCCAGTCACCGATATCTCCGAAGATGGTTCGATAAAATTTGGTTTCGAACTCGCGGATGGCCAGATAATAGAATCGGTAAATATTCCCGAGCCGGACCGCAATACCCTTTGTATTTCATCACAAGTCGGCTGCGCAATGGAGTGCCGATTCTGCCAGACTGGTACCATCGGCTTCAAGCGAAATTTGAGCCCTGCCGAAATGGTCAACCAGGTCTGTGGAGTGCGGGATTATTTGAACAGCAACCGGCACGATGATTTGGGGATCAGCAAACAGTCGATCACCAATCTGGTCTTTATGGGTATGGGGGAGCCGCTTAACAACATGGACAATCTGCTCACTACCATAGCCATCCTCACAGACCAGAAAGGGCTGGATATGGCCAGCAGGAGGATCACCGTCTCCACCTGCGGCATAGTACCCAAGATGCATGAACTGGGCGAACTCACCAGCGTAAATCTTGCCGTTTCCCTCCATGCCGTCGATAACGAAACCAGAGATGTGCTGATGCCGGTAAACAGACGCTACCCGATAGAGCAGCTTCTGCAGGCCTGCAAAGACTATCCAATCCAGAAGAGAAAGCGAATTATGATCGAGTACATTATGCTCGACGGCATCAACGACTCGGATCAAGAGGCGAGACGCCTGGCTTCGATACTTCGCCAAATCCCTTGTAAGATTAATCTTCTTGCCTACAACGAATGCGATGGCATTGCCTACCGGCCATCACCTAAAGGTCGCATCCTGGCTTTTCAGGATATTCTAAGAAAGGCTCATTATTCGGTTTTTATCAGAAGCAGCAGAGGCAGCGATATAGCTGCCGCCTGCGGACAGTTGGCCGGCACGCTGACAAAATCGATCTGATCCGCCAATTACAGGCTTCCACCAATAATAAAAAGCAGGTTGGCGCATCCTATCACAAATCCGAGCAGCGCTCCAAATAGGTTTATGTATTTGAACTGCTCAGCCATGATCGAAAGTAATAGTTCTTCCAGTCGCAGTAGATCAAAACTGTCGATTCGATCAGTCACGATTTTGTTGAAATTGATCGATTTAACCACGCCCGGAACTTCGGAGATCAGCAACCGCGTCGTCATTCCCTTGAGAGAGTGGCATAGTCCTTCGGTTACCCCATGAGGTACGAGATGATCAAGTCGACCAATAGGTTTATCCACTATGCGTCCAACCAGGTCGTCGATCATCTGGTCAATGATCTTTAGGGTATCCGGTGAGTAGATCACAGCGGCAATACTGCGTTTAATATTTGCCCGGTAAAAATCGACAAGTTCCCCTCCTATTGTT
>JBPCUV010000135.1:0-2608 GCA_051010975.1 Desulfocapsaceae bacterium | reverse complement strand
CCTCAGGGTGGAATCGTCCTCAAATGAATAATCCGCCTTCAGTTCAGCAAAGACATTTTTCAGATAATCGGCGACCGGTTTTTCTTCTCGTGACGGGCTGCTTATTTCGCAAAGTCTCACAAACTCTTCGGCCAGTCGTTCCCTGTCAATGCTGATATCCATAAAAATCCTCGGATGCTCCTATCTTATGGTGGTGTTTTAGTTATGCCCGACCAGAACGACGGCATGACAGCTGATACCTTCCTCTCTGCCTATGTAGCCCATCTTTTCCGTGGTTGTCGCTTTGATATTGATAAGCATCGCTCCAACCCGACAATGGTGAGCCAGCCGCTGTCTCATAGCTTCAACATAATCTGCCAGTTTAGGTGCCTGGCAGATTATGGTGATATCCGCATTTGTAAGTTTCATTCCCTGTGAAGCACCGAGATCAACGATTCTTTCAAGCAGAATCAACGAGGAAATTCCCTTATATGCTGGATCGTTATCGGGAAAATGGTGGCCAATATCACCGCCACCGATCGCTCCTAGTATGGCATCGCATAGGGCGTGACAGACAACATCAGCATCAGAGTGACCGGCAAGGCCCTGATCGTATTTGACTTCCACCCCGCCCAAAATCAGGCGCCGGTCGTTGGCAAAACGGTGGGCGTCAAATCCGTGACCTATCCGAATCGAGCATTTCCTATCACAGATAATGGATTCCGCCAGGATCAGGTCCTCCTTTCTGGTAACCTTGAAGTTCAGTTCTTCGCCGGTGACGAGGCGAACCGGCACCCCTGCCTTTTCAAGCAAGGTCGATTCATCAGTGACTTCTGCATCACCGTTCTGAAGGTAGGCACCTTCCAGCAGCTCCTTTTTTGCCCCCTGAGGTGTCTGGGCCTGCCAGAGATTAACCCGATCAACCGTCTCGGACACCCTTTTTTCATCGTCACCTTTTTTCAGGGTATCTTTAACCGGAATTGCGGCAAGGGCTGCGCCGTGCTCAAGAATCTCGTGGTAACATCTCTCTATGAGGCTGGTGGATACCAAGGGGCGGGCACCGTCATGAACCAGGACGACATCGGTCGCATCGTCAAGTGTTTCAAGTCCATTTTTAACCGAATCCTGTCTTCTCTGGCCACCGACAATAACTGAAATTTTCGTATTTCCTACAACATGCTGCGCAACTATCCGCCGGGTGAGGTCAAGACTGTCCTCACTCACCGCAATCACCACCTGGTCTATAAAATCGCATTGTGCAAACGCTGAAACACTGTAGACCAGCAACGGCTTTCCGCCCAGTTCAAGAAACTGCTTGGGAATCTCCGCCTTCATTCTGGTACCGCTGCCAGCAGCGGGAATTATGGCAGCCGCTCGCGCCCTCATCTGCCCCGGGGTTCCATGTTCGGCCAGCCAAAAAAGAGCGGGCTATAAGCCGAATTCTGTTCCATATCGGTCATGATCATTTAACTGGGACGACGGTCACCCGCCGCCTCGTGCAGCCTACCCGGAGACATCGGACGGGCAACCCTTAAGCATCTCCCTATTTGGCCTTGCTCCGGATGGGGTTTACCGTGCCTTTCGTGTCGCCACGAAAGCGGTGAGCTCTTACCTCGCCGTTTCACCCTTACCCACTAACGGTGGGCGGTTTATTTTCTGTGGCACTTTCCGCCGATTGCCCGGCGTTCGCGTTACGAACCATCCTGCCCTTCGGAGTTCGGACTTTCCTCCCCGACTCAAAAAGCCGGAGCGATCATGCACCCGCTCCGGCTTTGAATGTAGTTCTTATATGGGAAAGATCAAACGAATTCCGCCACAGCCTTACATTTCCTGATGGTAAATAAGACGTTGGCAGGAAGGGCACTCAAGCACTTGGTCACCTCTGAGCAGCATATTGTATTTCTGGGGAGGCAGGTTCATAAAACAGCCTTGACATACACCGTCCAGCACATTGACGATGGCCAGACCATTACGCCGTTCCCTCAATATTTCATATTTCTGAATCATTGAACCGTTTACCGCGCCGGCCTGTTTGTCACGCTTATTTTTCTTGGTCTTCTTACCTTTGCTCAACTTGTCGATGACCGTCTTGACTTTTACTTTCTCCTCATCGACAAGGGATTTCTCGGTCTTTAGAATATTCTTCTCTTCAGTCGTCTCGGTGTTCAAATTTTCGACCTGTTCCATAATCGAGACGATCTTTTCCTCATTTTCCTTGACGTTTCTCTTGGCGTCTTCAATCTCTTTAAGCAGTGCTGTCTGTTCCCTGCTGGTCTGCACCTGCATCATTTTTGACTGACGCTCTTTGACATGGGCAATCTTGTCCGCCATCTCATCGTCCAGCGTCCGCCTCTCTTTTTCAAGCTCATCGATCAAGGTCTCCTGCTCACTGATACGTCCTTCCCGTTCAACCAGAGACGAAATACGGCCGTCTAAACCGTCCTGTTCCTGCTTGATTTCACCGTCGATCTTATCGATTACCAGATCGATTTCCTGCAATGCCACCAATTGTTCTATTAACTCGTTCAAGACGCTTCTCCCTTAATTGTGTTAACGATATCTATTTTTATCCACCGTTGAAAACGGGTGGTTTTCCGTTTCAGTTTCTTTTATATCGAGGTTCCAGTTC
>JBPCUV010000134.1:0-2552 GCA_051010975.1 Desulfocapsaceae bacterium | reverse complement strand
GCAGCGGCTCGGAGAAGTCCCTCTGGGCCGCATGGCAAGCTTGCAGGACATTGCCGAAGCAGCACTTTATCTGGCTTCGGACGAAGCCAGCTTTATCAACGGTGTGGCCCTGCCTGTTGACGGTGGGGTTACCGCCTATTGAATCCTAACAGCTTCTGTTCAAAACTAAACCGATAAAAAAGACGATCTCGCCAATCATCAACCAAGGAATGGACCTCGTGAGCCCTGCGCCAATCAAGGCAATCAAAAGTGAGAAGATTCACGACCAGGTCTACGAGCAGCTCAAAACGCTTCTGCTCCAGGGTCATTGGCAACCAGGGGAAAAGATACCTTCCGAAGCCGAGTTGTGCCGGCTCACCGGGGTCAGTCGGGTCTCGGTAAGAACGGCCCTGAAATCGCTGATTGCCCAGGGGTTTCTCGTTTCCAGGCAGGGCGACGGCACCTTCGTTGTTGATATCTCGGTCGACATGAACATGGACCTGCTGGTGCCGATTATCGGCCTCGACAAGAAAAGCATACTCGAGGTGCTGGAATTCAGAAAAATCCTCGAGGTCGGCCTCATTCCCCTGTTGTTTAAGAACCTCTCCGCCGAAGATCTTGTCTACCTCGAACAAAACGTAAATGAATTAGAACAGGTGGCTGAAGAGCAAATCGAGACGATAACCGAAATCGATCTTGCCTTTCACAAAAAACTCTGCCTGATTTCCGGAAACTCACTGATCATCAAAGTCAATCAGATACTCAGCGATCTGTTCAGGAAATCCATGCAGGATGTGGTTATCGCCCTCGGTAATCAGACAGGTAAAATCTACCATCGCCGGATTTTCGAGGCAATGAGTCGGGGTGATCAGGCTGAGACCTCGACAATACTGCAGGAACACATCGAAAACACCATTGACAGCATCAAGCGGGCAAAGTTACGGAAGGAATCCGGCTGAACCCAATTACGATTATTCCACAAAAACCAAAAAAGGAAAGAAACATGAGTACCTCGAAAAAAATCGAAGATCTGATCTCTTACAGCAGGATTCTTTACGAACGCAAACTGCTCCATGCAACCGGCGGCAACACCAGCGTCAGGGACGGCGACGCTGTTTGGATCAGTCAGACAGGCGCCGAACTCGGTTCATTGACTGAAAACGAAGTGGTGAAGGTCGATTTACAAGGCACCGTCCTCGAAGGAGAGGCTCCTTCAAAGGAGATGGGAATGCACTTGGCGATGTATCGGGCACGACCCAATGCAGGAGCCGTTATCCACGCCCACCCGACCTTTGC
The DNA here is from genome assembly GCA_051010975.1 of Desulfocapsaceae bacterium. Classification (GTDB taxonomy): domain Bacteria; phylum Desulfobacterota; class Desulfobulbia; order Desulfobulbales; family Desulfocapsaceae; genus JABDQA01. The sequence goes on along the minus strand of JBPCUV010000134.1, from coordinate 1,277 downwards.
AATCACCCTGTCAAGCCTTATCAAGGAAGCATCCCCTGACGCCATACGACCATACACGGCCGCTTTTTATGTTCGCGCAGGTCGCGTACCGATGATCCCCTATCATGGCTCCGGCGCTCATTCGCTGCATGCTGCGGTTGAAAAACTGGCCGCCGATTACCATGCCTTGCTGCTCAGACAACACGGCATGATCGTTGCCGGCGCCAACATGGCGGAAACGGTCGGCATGGTAGAAGAAATAGAGCAATGCTGCCAGATCAGTGTCGCCTCAGGTATGAAAGGAGAATGGTTGACGGAGGCTCAATGCAAAGAAATCGATCAGGCTCTTGGTAGAACCTGGAAAGTCTGATACCCGATTAATTCAAGCAATGGGAGCTGATATGAACCCGCTTTTGTTCGCCTTCTACGGAGATGATTTCACCGGTTCGGCCGATGCAATGGAGGCCTTGACGATAAACGGTGTCAAAACCGCATTGTTTCTAGGTCACCCGACCCAGGAACGACTCCAGGCAGAGCTTGCCGATTTGAATGCGGTCGGCATTTCGGGTGTTAGTCGAACGATGACTCCCGACCAGATGGATGCTGAACTGCCCGAGCAACTGTCCCTGCTGAACAGCCTGGGTACGGGAATCATCCACTACAAGGTGTGCGCCACTTTCGATTCTTCACCGACCATCGGCAGCATCGGCCATGCCGCTGATATTGCCTTTAAGGTGATCAATCCTGACTACGGAGTAATCGTCCAGGGCATACCGCTGCTCGGTCGCTATATTGCTTTCGGGAACCACTTTACCGTTTACGGAGACGATCGCTTCCGCCTCGACCGGCACCCTGTTATGAGCAAGCACCCGATCACCCCTATGGGTGAAGGTGATTTACGTGTCCACTTCGGTATGCAGTCAAAGAAAAAAGTGAAGCTGATAGACCTGGTACATCTGACGGAGTCGGATCAGGCGCTGTCCAAACGCTTCGATCGTTGCATCGAGGAAGGCAACGAAATAGTACTATTTGATACACTCGACGATTCCCACCTGATGAGAATTGGGGAACTGCTGCACAAAAAGTCACAGACGGCAAAGATCTATGGTGTCGGTTCCTCAGGGTTTGAATACGCGATGGCCCGTTACTGGCGCCGTGAAGGCATTGTCTCCGAGCCGGAGCCGTTCGGCTCTGCCGGCCCGGTCGACCAATTGATTGTCATTTCCGGCAGCGCCGCGGCCAATACCGCTGAGCAGATACGATATGCGGTGGGCCAGGGATTTGTGAGTATCCCGCTG
>JBPCUV010000133.1:0-8617 GCA_051010975.1 Desulfocapsaceae bacterium | reverse complement strand
ACAATCCAGCCGATTCCTTCAGGAATCGACAGCGAATTCATAATCTCCCTTAAACGGCCACGCCTCTCCTCCCCGGAGATTTTCCGAGATATCCCTTCCGAATCCGAACCGGGCATGAGCACTACACATCGTCCAGGAATCGACAGGTAAGTAGTCAGGTTGGCGCCCTTCTTGCCAACCTCCTCCTTGACGACCTGAACGAGCATCTCCTGGCCTTTAGCGATAACATCGCTGATGCTGAGCTTTTTCCACTGGTGAGTTTCCACCAGTTTCTGGATGTTCTGCGGCAGTTCCTGCTTGTAATACTCGGGGTGAATTTCACTAAACGCCAGAAAGCCGTTCTTCTCGACCCCATAATCGACGAACGCCGCTTGAAGGTTAGGCTCCACGGCGACCACCCGGGCTTTGTAAATATTATTCCTGGTCTGAACCCGGCTGATAGTTGTCACGTGAAGCGATTCGAGTCGTCCATCCTCAAGCAGGGCCAACCGGCATTCCTCAGGTTCATCAGCATTGATCAGCAGCTTGACGACCGGCTTATGCTCTTTTTTTGACGGAGGTTGAGACCTTTTTTCTTTCTCATCAGCATGCGGTTGGTCGGCTGTTGGCTCGGCGGCTTCGGTTTTCTCTCTGCTTTTCTGTGATTTGGTTTGTGTTCCTTTTCTACCGCGGCCTCTTTTGGGCTTTTGGGCTCTACCCTTTTTCTGTGTTGATTCTACCGCAGGGTCTTCTGCATGCTGGTTCGATGAGCCATCTGCCTCGGTAGGCTCACTGCTTGACCGTTTATTGCTTTTCGCTTGATCGGAGCCGGCCGAAACGGGTTCGGCGGTTTGAGAATCTGCCGAAGCCTGATAGGCAGAGGTCAGCTTGGAGACACTTTTTTTTCCAGGGCTCCGGCTTTTCCGTATCTTTTTAGGTTGTTCAGTATCCGTATTGGAGGCTGATTCCTGGGGAGCTGGCTCCTGGGTTTCATGGACAACCCTACTTTTCCACCAGGCCCCTGTTGTGGTTTTAATTTTGGATATGAGATTAGGTTTTTCTGACGGTTTACCGTCATTTTCCGATGGTGACATACAACTCCTTGCAGCAGTATACCGATCTACCAGATCGGCTTCTGCACCTTCCGGGTGTCAGGTGGGCTATCACATGGCAACCGATCCTAACACCACTCATTTTGTTGGTAATAATTATTACCGTTTTACCGGCACCATCTGCTCCGCTCTGTCCGGGATAACCGGTACAGGGTATAAAGGGATTTTTACTGCGGACAGACAATGCCTCCAATTTTCGCGGGATTCCATGAGTGGCCAGCTTCTCTGTCAACCTCTGATGGTAAGATCCCTTTCATCTCTGAGGCCGTCTGGATTGTCATTTCTTCATTCCCCTGCCATTGGTAATAATACCGGTCATTGGCATGGTTTTCACAAACAGCCTCTGTTATACCAGAATATAGTCACCTTTTTAGCGAGCATTTCGAAAAAAGATGGTTTTATAAGTTATTCACGGTAAACTGACAGGAAAGTATATCATATATCCTTTATTATCAAGGCAAAACTGTTACTTTTGGCTTGACACCGGAGGGCTCGAACCGTACATTTCGGTCCTTGAAGGGCCGGAACAGAAAACGGGTTCGGAGTGTTCCCGTTCAAAGCCATGTGGTCGTTTACCACTCATGTTTCAAAGGAGAGTATCGTGACAAAGCTGTTGCCACGTCTGTCAGTCTTGGTCTTGTTTTTCTGCTTTTTTTCTTCTCTGATTGTCTCTGTGCCGGTCGTCAGCATTGCCGACGAATCTTCGGCCACCCAGAAAGTTGCCACCGAAGAGTGGGATATCAGTGCCGATAAGATCATTCGTTACGAAAAACCCGAAAGTATCGTGGCCGAAGGAAATATCGTCCTGGTCAAGCGCAAAAAAGCTCCCCCCAAACCACCGGTACCAGAAGGTGAAGAAGAAGGGGTAACAGACTGGTACATCCTGCTCGAAGAAGAACAGCAACCTGAGTTGGAGGTAACACCAGAAAGTCTGGAAACCGTGCAGGAACCTGTCTACGAGGTTCAAATCACCATCAAGGCAGACTGGATGGCCTATGACGTCGTCCTGAATACCATAAAAGCACGGGGTAACGTATCCGTAGAAGCCGACGATCAATCCATTTTCGCAGAACAGGCGGTTGTCAATCTGGAACAGGAAACCGGGACATTCAAGAAAGCAACCATCCTCGGAAACGAAAAGGATCTGCACCTTGAAGCCGAAGTTATCGAAAAGGTCGGTTTCAAAACCTATCATATAGAAGACGGCTGGATAATCACCTGTAAAGTCCCTGAAGGGAAGAAAGCCCCATGGAGTTTCGCTGCCAGTGATGTGGTTATAGAACAGGACGGCTATGCAAAACTCAAGCATGCCCGTTTCCGTATCAAAGATGTGCCTGTTTTTTATTCGCCATATCTGTTCATACCTGCCAAAAACAAGAGGGAGACCGGTTTTCTGCTACCTGAGTTGAGCACGGCAGATAACAGTGGCTTCGGGTTCAACCTGCCGTTCTTCTGGAATATCTCGGATTCGACAGACCTGACCATTTACACCCAGTATTTCGCCAACCGGGGCTATATGCCGGGCCTCGAGTTCCGCTACATCACTGACCCCAACGACAAGGGGCTGTTGATGGCCAACTACTTGTACGACGATCTCACTGATCCGTCGGAAACCGAGTACTATGAAGACACCGGCTATACCCACGACAACAAAGATCGCTATTGGTTTCGCGGCAAAGTGGACCAGGACTTCGGCCCTTCCTGGACTTCCCGACTTGATCTCGACATAGTCTCTGACCGTGACTACTTAAGGGAATTCAACACCGGGCTTACCGGTTTCCAAAGCAGCAATGATCAATTTCTTGACACCTTCGGCCGCAGCCTGGAAAACAAGACGGATGATCAACGAACCAACCGCTTTGGTGTGCAGCGAGCCTGGGGGGCCACCTCCCTTGAGGCCCGATTCCTGGGTATCAACGATGTCCGCTCGGATGACGCCAAGTTTGATGAAGAGGGCAACGAACTGCCTACGCCGTTGTGGAACCTTCCTGCCATTGACTACACGGGTACCATCCCCTTCGAAAACTTGTTGGACCTGACCCTGCAGTGGGATACGGATTATGTTAATTTCTGGCGTGAAGAAGGTATCGGCGGACATCGCTTTGACATCTACCCCACCCTGAGCGCACCATTGCCGATCAGCCCCTACCTCGAATCTAGGGCTGAAATAGGACTCAGAGACACCTATTATATTGTTCAGGAGTACGGTGACGCGCAGTGGGACGAAAGTGATTCACAAAACCGTCTGCTCTTTGACGTCAAGGCCGACTTAGGTACCACCCTGATGCGCACCTTCTCTATGTCGGGTAAGAGTATGACAGGCCTTACCCATCAGGTTCGTCCCTACGTTGAATATGAGTATCTCCCCGATGTTGATCAGGCTGATCTGCCCAGCTTCGATGGTGTAGACCGGGTCGGTGAACAGAATCAGTTCGCTTATGGAATCGACAACTTCTTCAACGCCTTATCCGGCGATAACACCGATCGGGATTACGGCTGGTTCAAGATTAAGCAGGACTACAGTTTTATCGATGACCGATCTGATGAACCGTTCTCCGACATCAATCTGGATCTCAAATGGATCCCTCTCCAGTTCCTCGAATTCTGGTACAAGACCGATTATGATGTCTATGATAACATCTTTGCTCTTCACGACCTTGAAGGTTCTTTTAGAACTAAACGGGGTGATCTCTTTAGACTTGAATACTATTTTAAGGACAACGGCGACCTAGTCGACACTAATCAGATCAATGCCATTTTGGAGGCAGCCTTGTTCGCCAGCCTCAGGGCCAAGTTTAACATCGAGCATTCCATAGCCAACGACGAGACCAACGAGGCAAACCTGGCCTTGCTCTACCAAGCCCTATGCTGGTCGGTTGAACTGGGTTCACAATATACGCCTGAAGAAACCAAGTTCATGCTGATATTCAGTCTCGCAAATCTCGGCAGTCCCCTGAAGTTCTATTATTAACAGATGACTATCGTTTAATTCAGCTGCTCCATGGTTGCTCGAGAGAAGACCGCCCCGCCTGCTCGCTACGACGTGTTCAATGGTGATGCGGATGGGATATGCAGCCTGCATCAATTACGGCTTGCCGAACCAGCCCCTGAAGCCGTGCTGGTGACCGGAGTAAAGCGCGACATTAATCTTCTGCAGAGAGTCAAAGATACCGAAAACAGTCTCGTTACAGTGCTGGACATCTCGATGCATGTCAACCGCGCATCTCTGCAGGAACTTCTAAGTCGCAACAACGAAGTAGTTTACATCGATCATCACTTCGCCGGTGATATACCGGACTCTCCTTTATTAAAAGCTCACATAGAACCCCAGGCCGACCGCTGCACAGCTCTGATCGTTGATACGCTGCTAAATGGCCAATATCGACTCTGGGCTATCTGTGCGGCCTTTGGCGACAACCTGCATCCAGTGGCGACCAGCGCTGCCTCAGAATTGTCCGTCTCTGAAGAAAAGACAGCCAAACTCAGAGAAATCGGGGAGCTGTTGAATTACAACGGCTATGGAGCGCAACTGGAAGATCTCTACTTCAGCCCTGATTATCTTTACAACGCGATAAGAAAGTACCGTGATCCCTTTGACTTTTCAGAAGAATCCCATACCTTGAAAACCTTGAAGACCGGGTATGAAAACGACATGAGTCTGGCTCTTGGTCAGAGCGTATTTGCCAGTACCGGCGACAACCGGGTGTATCGTTTTCCAGACAGCCCCTGGTCAAGACGGGTGTCGGGGGTCTTTGCCAATCTCAAAGCCAGGGAGAATCCTTCCGGCGCTCATGCCATGATTACGGAAAACAGTGACGGTTCATTGCGAATCAGCGTCCGGGCACCGATTGCAGCTAAACACAGTGCCGACACTCTCTGCCTGTCATTTCCGAGCGGCGGCGGGCGCGCTGCAGCGGCTGGCATCAATGCCCTTCCGGAAGATATGCTGGGTAGCTTTATCGACCGATTCAATGCAACTTATGGATAACGAGTCAATGTCGAGTTTAAAGCGCTGTGTAAACTTCTTAACAACGCTACTCCATCCCCTCGGCTCACCCTTACTGCCAAGACCTTCTGCACTATCCTTTTGTGCATTTTTTCTCGTTTTCTCCTGTCTTCCGTTACTCGCCAGTGCTGTTGAAAAACCCAAAGCTGCGGATCTGGTAAAAGATGGGCAGGCCATCGACCTCACCAGTGAGCGGTATGCAAAATTGTTTGATGAACTGCAGGTCCAGCACAATTTCAACCGTGATGAGCTCGAAAGATGGTTTACAGGCGTCAGCATCAACAAAAAGGTGCTTGAGCTGATGGATCGTCAGTGGGAAGCTAAGCCTTATTACAAATATCGCCCGCTGTTTGTTACCCGGAAGACCATTTCCAAGGGCAAAAAGATGCTTTCCAAACATCGGCAGCTTCTCGACCGCATAGAGGCCCGCTTTGGTGTGGAAAGGGAAGTGATCATCGCCATTTGGGGGATTGAGTCGCGCTTTGGGACCAATCGCGGCAGTTTCAAGGTATTCGAGACGCTCAATACATTATTTGACGCCTATCCCCGACGATCTTCCTTCTTCAGAGAGGAGCTCATCTATTTCCTTATCGTCTGCAGGGAGAACCATATGGATCCCCTAAAAATAAAGGGATCCTACGCAGGTGCCTTCGGACAGACCCAGTTCATCTCCTCAAGTTTTCATGAGTATGCGGTAAGTTTCGACGACGATACCATTAGAGATGTGTTTAATTCCACGGAAGATGTGCTCGCCTCGATCGCCAACTACCTGCGACACTTTCACTGGACACTCAAAACTCCTATCTATGTCGATATCGGTTCAGAGCTCAAAACTCAGGAACTGATCAGTGCCAACTTAAAAGGAAGAAAAGGCAAAGTAGACTACCGGACGGTATCGGAAGCCCAGATGATGGATCTTCCGGCACCACCCGAGAACAGAGAGCTTACCATCGTTGGTTTGGAAAAAGATCCGGCACAGGGAGGAGGTTACCGATACGTGGCCGGATACCCGAATTTCCAGGCCATCACCGAGTGGAATCACTCCAACCGTTATGCCATGGCTGTCACCGAGCTGGCCGAAGCAATAAGAATTCCCTGAAAGTATGGTCCCCGGTTCCCCTACCACCGGATATGGCTGTCTGGCAACCACAATCCTTCTCTTGGTTTTGTTTGCCAACCCACTGCTTTCGAGCTGTGCCCATGTCGAACCCAGCTTGATTGAGGTCGACCAGGGAACCTCTCCATTCTTCATCGATGACAGCTCCCCGGAAAGTCTTGTAGAGGCCATCGACCGTCATCTAAACTACCTGAACAACGTTTCCAAAGAAGCTTCGGTCGATCAGATCTCAGGCATACCACGGGATGAATTCTACCGATCTCTGGAAGCTTTCAAAGCGCTCCTTGTCAGTAGCCCGGATCCCATCAGATTGAACCAACTCATCAGATCACATTTTCAACTCTATAGGGCAGCCGGTCGGGACGGGCAGCATGAAATGCTGGTTACCGGGTATTATGAGCCGGTTTTTGAAGGCAACCTGGAGATGACTTCATCCTACCGGTATCCACTGTATGAGATCCCGGACTCTCTGATCATCAATCACAACGGCAATAAGAAGGTGGGCCGACTCGACGAGAACGGCCGACTCGTTCCTTATTGGAGTCGCCGGGAAATTGAAACCGGCAATCTACTTGATGGGAGAGAACTGGTCTGGCTCGAGGACAGACTCGACGCCTACCTGCTACAGGTCCAAGGATCCGGGCGTATTCTCCTGCCCGACGGTACAACGCGAGCGCTCCACTACGGCGCTTCAAATGGTCTGACCTACAACAGTCTCGGAAAACTATTCGTCGATAAGCAGATCATGACCAGAAACGAAGTCACTATCGACACCATTAGAACCTATTTTGATTCCCATCCGGACCAGATGGAATCTATGCTTCACCACAATCCTCGCTATATCTTCTTCAAGTGGGGAGATGACCAGGGACCCCGGGGATCTCTTGGTCAGGTTTTGACGGCGGATCGTTCCGTCGCCGTGGATCATAACATTTTTCCCACCGGTGCCCTCGGTTATCTTATCTCACGGCGCCCGGTACTCAATGATGACGGCACTATCAACCATTGGAAAACATTCGGCCGCTTCGTTCTGCCCCAGGACAGCGGAGCCGCCATCAAGGGACCTGGCCGGGTCGATCTTTTTCTGGGAAATGACTATTATGCCGAAAAAGCTGCTGGTTCCATGAAAGAAAAGGGCAGCCTCTTCTTCCTGCTGCCCAGAACTACCTTAGAGCAGATGAATTAATCTATCCAGCCTGCTGATCGACTATCTTCACAGAGGATGGTGCCATGAAAGGGGCTCCGATTGTACTTACCACCGATTTCGGCCAAATTGATGAATATGTAGGGGTTCTCAAAGGAGTAATCCTATCGATCAATCCTGAGGCCGCTATCATTGACCTTAGTCACGCGATCCCACCACAGGATATCGGTCGCGCAGCGGCGCTTATTTCTAGAAACCACAAATACTTTCCGGCCACTTCAATCCATCTATGCATAGTCGATCCAGGAGTCGGCACCGATCGCAGGATAATTGTTGTTGAGGCTTGCAGCCAAGTATTTCTTGGCCCCGATAACGGCATCTTCTCGCGCATTTTTGAAGCTGATGAGATGGCAAAGGTCTATGAGCTGACCAACCGGAACTGGTTTCTCGAGGAAATCAGCAATACCTTTCACGGCCGTGACATAATGGCACCGACCGCTGCCCGCCTCTCTCTAGGTGCATCGATTGGCGAGTCTGGACCATCGGTCACCAAAGAGTCATGCCTCATCATCGCTGCCTCCTTACCGCTCTGCAGCGATTCTGAAATCAGCGGTGAGATTATTACCATCGACAGGTTCGGCAACCTCATCACCAACATCGAAAAAATACATCTCGACAGGCTCGTTTTGGAAAACGGGCTGAAAATCAGGATAAATTCGTCTGCGGTGCGGTTCAATCAAACCAGTTACGAAAATCTGCCCGAACACCTGCCGGCAGCTTTACTCAACAGCAACAATCTATTGGAGATCTGTATCAAAAACGGTAGCGCCGCCGACATTTTAGACGTCAAGATCGGCGATAAAATCCTGGTAACCGGCGAATAGTTTTCAATAAAGAGTGGTAAAACGATCCCAGAAATCGGGAAAGGACTTAATCACACACTGCTCACCCTTGATCCTGACCCCTTCGACTCGCAAACCGGCCACTGCAAAGCTCATGGCCATACGGTGGTCCTGGTAGGTCTCGATCGCCGCCCCATGCAGCCCGACACCACCTCGGCCATGGATGACCAAGCGGTCAACAAATGCGTCTACCTGCACACCTATCCTGCTAAGTTCCGTCGCCGTGGCGCTCAACCGATCACATTCCTTTATGCGCAGATGCTCGATGTTGCTTATTTCAGTTATACCATCCGCAAATGCCGCGACCACTGCCAGCGTCGGCACCACGTCGGGCATGTCACCCATATCGACCGATAT
>JBPCUV010000132.1:0-5470 GCA_051010975.1 Desulfocapsaceae bacterium | reverse complement strand
CCTATGAAACCGAAGGTCCCAATCTTTTTGATCCGCATATCGACCCGGGGAAAAGAGCCGAGGATCCGAAGGCACCTCGGTTCCTGAATTACCTTCAGTTCGATGTCATTCAAGGCCTCAGCCAGCTGTGGATCATTGTGATGCCCTTCAATTTCCAGGTAGATCTGCAGCTTCTGGGTTTCAATATCATTCTTTGAACGAAGATCGACGATATTGATGCCCCGTCTGGTGAACTCGTTGAGTGTGTCTACCAGTAGACCAACTCGATCGGCCAGCGGTTTAGTGATGATCGAAGTGGCATCGTAACCCGTTTGCGGGTAAGGAGTGGGGCCGATGATAGCAAATCTTGTACGGTTGTGGGCAGCGAGTTCTCTGTCGATCAGTTTTAAATTGTGATGGGCGATAACTTCTTCAGTATCAATCAGCACGCTTGTTTCGCTCTTGCCGGTCAGTATTTCCTGTGCCGCTGAGCTGACGTCGTGTATGGAAACCCTCGTGGCCTGCACCATATTTCGTGAAATGTAATCTTCACACTGATTTAAAACACTGCTGCGGCCGTAAATAAAGTTGACTTCATCAAGCCTGGATTCGAGACTTACCCCTCCCAGCGAAAGATGAATAGGCAAAACGATATTATCCACCCAGAAATTCTGATCAAGTTCAGCCATAACCCTGAAATACTCTTTGATTTCGCCTTCACGGGTATTATAAACAGGGATCAGTGCATAGTCAGATTCACCACTTTCCACGCAGTTCAACACATCGTCGATGTGATTGAATACCACTATCTCAGCGCTGTTATTGTAACGAAGCGCTGCCTGGTGGGAGTCTGATCCATGCGGACCTAAAGTCGATATCCTGGTCATAGGCTATTACCGGTACATTAAAAGGGGCATATTGGTATCATGGGTTCATCTCTTCGGCCGATCTCTAGACACATAGCAGAAGATAATAAGCCTTCGCTGTTAATTAGGCAACACCAAGGTTGCAGCACTTGGACCGGGATAAGCAGAGCATGAAGAACACAGATATCAGTGATTATCTCTCAGCACTAAAGGCGTCCCGAAAATTTGGGAGCCAGATTGTCTGTCACAGGATTATCGATCCTTGCTCTGGCACTCGCGGGACCAGTAGGACAGCTCTGCACCCAAAAATCATACAGGCTCTTCATCGGCTCGATATTACAAATCTCTACTCACACCAGACCGAGGCCATTGAGTTAATCCAGCAGAGAAAAGACGTTGTGGTGGCAACCCCGACTGCCTCCGGGAAAAGTCTTGTCTACAACATTCCGACCGTGCAACACTATTTTGAAGCTCCTGAATCCCGGGCACTCTATCTGTTTCCTCTCAAAGCGCTGGCCCAAGATCAGCAGAAGGCATTGTCACAATTTCACTCTTTTAGCACTGGCGGGGATGAAATTTCCAATGACTTCTGTGCCGTCTATGACGGGGATACAAAGCCATATCAACGCAGCAGGCTGAGAAAAAATCCTCCGCCGGTGATCATCACAAACCCGGATATGGTGCACCTGTCCATGTTGCCGTATCATGATAGTTGGAGCGGTTTCTTCCGTGATCTGAAGTATGTGGTCATTGATGAGATTCATACCTACCGGGGATTGTTTGGCGCCCACATGGCCTGGGTACTCAGAAGGCTGATCAGGATAGCCAAATATTATGGTGCTAACCCATCATTTATCATGCTCTCTGCAACGGTCGGAAATCCTGGACAGCTTGGGTCCAAGCTTATTGGCAGGGATGTGAGTGTCGTTACCCAAAGCGGTGCCCCTTCAGGGAAGAAGCATATGATCTTTCTCAACCCGTGGGACAGCGCCGCTCACACTACTGCTCAGCTGCTGGAAGCTGCTTTGAAGCGAGGATTGAGGACCATCGTCTATACTAAATCGCGCAAGATGACTGAGCTCATCACCATGTGGACACGATCTCGAGTCGGAGACCTCGCCGACAGGCTGAGCTCATATCGTGCCGGATTTCTCCCTGAGGACCGGCGGACGATAGAGAAAGGCCTGGCTTCTGGAAAATTACTTGGGGTTATCTCCACATCAGCGTTGGAATTGGGTATCGATATCGGCGATCTTGATCTCTGTATACTGGTTGGCTATCCAGGTTCTATCATGGCTACCTGGCAACGCGGCGGCAGGGTAGGGCGAAGATCATCGGAGTCGGCTGTCATCATGGTCGGTGGCGAAGATGCGCTTGATCAATACTTTATGAGAAATCCAGATGATTTCTTTGCCAGAGATCCTGAACACGCACCCTTGAATCCTTACAACTACAGGATTGCCGGTCAGCATCTTCACTGTGCAGCTGCCGAATTGTTCATTGCCAGAGACGAAGAGCTGGTTGATACTTCACCTGAGATTTTAAAGGAGATCGAGGAGCTAACCAAACAGTCAGTACTTTACCAGGATGCAGATGAAAATCGGTGGTACTCAAGCAGAAAACGGCCTCAGAATCAAATAAGCCTGAGAGGAGGGGGGGTACAACTATCGATAATTGAGAGAGCGAGTGGTGAGATTATCGGTGAAATAGATGCAGGTCGTGCCATGAAAGAAGCCCATCCGGGCGCTGTATATCTCCATCAATCACGGATGCTGCTGGTTGACAAACTCGACATTGACGGCAGAGAAGTGGTGGTAGAGGAATGCAGGTCAAATTTCCACACCAGGTCGCATGTGCACAAGGAAACAGAGATCCTGGAACGGATTAAAAGCAAAGCGGTTTTCGGCTGTCGTGTCTCATGGGGACGACTGAAAGTCGTGGAACAGGTGACGGGTTATTCAAAGATTAATAATTTTACCCAAAAGGTTGCCTCGACCAGTAGTCTTGAATTACCCGAGCAGATCATAGAGACCGAAGGGCTATGGCTTGATTTACCTGAAGATATAAGGGTATACATAGAAAACCTAAAAATGCACTTTATGGGAGGGATTCACGCGATCGAGCATGCCATGATCGCCATGTTCCCACTTTTAATACTTTGCGATCGAAATGATATAGGTGGTATATCCTGCCCCCACCATCAGCAGACCGACAAGGCATCCATTTTCATTTACGATGGCTATGGCGGAGGCGCTGGCCTGAGCGAAGAAGCCTATTATCTGATCGAGAAGCTGTTAATCCAAACAGTCCAAACGGTTCGGACCTGCGGCTGTGAGAACGGTTGCCCGTCATGCGTTCATTCACCAAAATGCGGGTCAGGAAACCGGCCGATAGACAAGGCAGCGAGCCTGACTCTATTGCAGAGAATTATAGAAACAAATTTAAATCCGGATAACGAACATCAAACACTTTCTCTCACCGAAGCCAACACGTCCGAAATGGAACTTCAGGAGCAGCAGGATAATCGCCTGTTAGCCAAGGGGCTTGATACGCTACCGGATCACTTCTGTGTTTTTGACCTCGAAACAAAACGATCAGCCCATGAGGTCGGTGGCTGGAGTAAGGCACACAGGATGGGCTTGTCCGTTGGAGTGGTCTATGATTCCAAACTAGATGGTTTTGTCACCTATTTCGAGGATGAAGTTGACCGGCTGATTGACCATTTGTTCAGTTGTCAACTACTGGTGGGGTTCAATAGCAGAAGATTCGATTACCAGGTATTGACAGGTTATACCCCAAAAGACCTCAATGGGCTTCCGACCCTCGATCTTCTTGAAGAGATACACAATCGACTGGGCTATCGGCTGAGTTTGAACCGGTTGGTTGAAGAGACGCTGGGTTGTAAAAAAACAGCTGACGGGATGCAGGCACTGGCTTGGTTCAAAGAAGGAAGGCTTCTGGAAATAGCAGACTATTGCAGAGAAGATGTAAAACTCACCCGTGATCTTTTTCTCTACGCACTTGAGAACTCACACTTGCTCTTCCGAAACAAGGCGGGCAAAAGTGTGCGTCTACCTTTACCGTTGGTCCAGAGAATAAGTCAGATAGCCGAACCGACAGGCTGACGCGGCTAGGGCCAGAGCAGTGGCTTATAGATCCAGCCGATGAGACCGGTAGAATGTTTGAGCTTGAGCCACTTGCCCTGAGTTTCCAGTTTGGTAAGTACGACGCCGCGGTCGACGGTGGCAATGATGGTGCTGTTAGTCGAGGCTTCTGCCCTCATATTGACGCTCTTGTTGCCGTTGACGATTACAGTATTGCCATCATTGACAAGCGATTTATGAATCCAACCAGAATCGTTTTCAAAATCGACAATTTTCAACCATTCGCCTTGGGTTGACATCACTTTCAAAGGATATCCTGCGAACAATTCCATCGATACCTCGTAATTGGTACCTGCCCCGGTTCTTACGTTAACATTGTCTCCTTTCACACTGACATAATTAGCGCTGAAAGCCTCTGTGAAGAGGAAAATCCCGAGAACGGTAAGTACGGCAGTAAGAACTGTGGATCGTCTAGTTGTCGTAAACATACAATGATAACCTATAGTTGAAGATTGAAAGATTTTTGAATAATCACCATTTATACAATTATCAAAAGCTTTAGTCAATCATGATATTAATCTTCGCAGAAGTGCAATATAGTGGTATCGCTGTCCATGGTTGCAGGAATTCCGAGAGGTACGGTCAAATTCCTCCGGCAGTGGCCAATCGGAAAATTTCCCCATATGGGAACTGTTTTTTCAGAGGTCAGGCCTTCAACTCTTGCCCAGACAAATTCATTTCTCCTGTCCCTTTCAATCGGCTCGGTGGAATCGTCACTGAATTGTCCAAGTATGATGCCGTTTATATGGTTCATCTCCCCGCTAAACCATAACTGAGTCAAAAGCCTGTCGAGACGATATAGCGGTTCATTGACGTCCTCAAGCAGCAAAATAGCCCCTTTCAGTTGTGGAAACCAGGGGGTTCCCAGCATGGTGACAAGGCTGGACAGGTTACCACCTAACAGGATTCCCGTTGCCGGTATCGAAGATCTGACAATTTCAACATTTTCTTTGAGACTGCGGTGCCAGTCACCTTTGAGGCAATGATAGAGCCGTTCCTGACTGGCTTGATCACTGTCGGTCAGGGTGGCCAAGCCTGGTCCATGGAGGCACATCAGTCCGATATCATTAACAATATGGTTGTGAAGCACCGTTATATCGGAAAATCCAATGAACATTTTTGGATGTGAGCGAATCACCGCAGGGTTCAACTTGTCCAGAAGACGCAGGCAACCGAAGCCGCCCCGCAATGAAATGATCGCCTTTACCTCCGGGTTCATCCATAGGTGATGAAGTTCTTTAATCCTGGCCTCATCCGTATCGGCGAGATAACCGTATCCTGGCCATCTCTTATCAGGTTCGAAAATTTCAAAACCCATGTCCCTGATCAGCGAACAACCCTGGTGAAATCGTTCATGCTCCACCAGATAACCTGCCGGCGCCGCAACGCCGATGAGATCTCCTGGCGTCAAGGGAGACAGGGGGACTCTCATGTTTTTGAACCCAGCAGTTGATGAATGAT
>JBPCUV010000131.1:0-7001 GCA_051010975.1 Desulfocapsaceae bacterium | reverse complement strand
TGTTTACATTTTGGTGTGCCGTTCTTAAACTACTCGTTCATAACGCCTAGCAAGACTGACTTGCTGGTCAAGAGTTTAGTACAAAAACTATCAATTTGAATAGATATAGAATTTCTAGGAGCGTATTAAATGAAGAGATCAATTCTATTGGCACTATGTCTGTTGTTGGGATTAGCTGTCTGGTCCGGAGCTGAAGAAAATCGCTATCAGCAGTTTAATTCAGACGTTGATCAGGCCTACGCTGCCTACAGAAAAGCTCTGTTTCAAACCAACAAGAAAGATGCGGAGAAATCAGGAAAAGCCAACGAAATGTTTATTAAACAGTGGCTGTCAATCAAAGAGGCATACAGCAATAAGCCCCCCGAAGTTTTTAGTAGTGATCCTGAATGGGCAGACACGTTATCTTCGATCGAGGAAATTGCCCAAAAAAGTGCTGGACAGATACAAGATGGACAGTTGGCTGAAGCACATGAAACTCTGGAGGCTATTCGAGACGAACTGAGTGATTTAAGAAAACGAAATTCGGTTATTGTCTTCAGTGACCATGTCAATAATTACCATGAAGTTATGGAAGGGCTGCTCATCGCAGGTTATACCCCGGATAAGATAAACGAGGATGCGGTAATTGAGATTCGCAACCGGTTGGCCGTGTTGAATTATCTGGCTGAGGAAATACAGGAAAATGTGCCAGACAAATATTTGGACAACGAAACATACAAGAAGTTACAAAATAGCCTGCTTGCTTCACTCAAAGGTTTGGCTCAGACAGTGGAAACCAATGACCCCAAGGAGATCAGCAAGTCTATCAATATGTTAAAGCCAGCATATGCAAAGCTTTTTGTGAATTTTGGATAGCGTTAATCGTAGTATAATAAAAGAGGTAACCTGCTTACAGGACACCTCTTTTATTTTAGTTGTTAAAATTACCTATTGCTAAAATCTGTTTATCAGACTTGATTCCCCATTTTATCGTCACCGGGAGACTCACCATTGCCCAAAACACCCTGCTCATTTCCCTGCGTACTGTTGTCTCCCTGAACTTTGCCGCCACCTGCAAATACTGGAGAAACTGCAACACTTACAACCACAGTTATTGCGATCAAGAGGGTCATCAATTTTCTCATGTTTAGCTCCATTTTCGGTTTGTATCATATTGTGGCATTGTGGGTATTTGCCCATTACGGCTTAATCATATCTAAAGTTTAATAGGGAAGTCAAGACCGCAGCATGGTTGAGGATTTTAATAGCCAAAGGCTGTAGAAGGTTTGAAGCTATTTTTGATTATCTGCTGGGTGAGGCTGCCAATGTTGACATCGCAAATTGAAAAAGGTGGTACCAGTTTGAGAAGGGAGTTCAACAAACTAATACCACCAGTACATGAGGTTGATATGGCAATATATCACCGACCATGTAGGTGTTACATTAAATGCTAAAGCAAATAACGCAAATAAATTCAGCCAAAGTCACTCAGGAAACAAGTAATAGCCCAATTCTTTCTCTTCATAGGCAAGACACTTAAATATTTGCTTCTTCAATGTCTCCAATATACAAGATAACTATTAATCAAATACTACATTGCAGTATTGATATATTCATTCATAACGGTAGTCTATATAGAGGGATCAGGAGTCATCTTGGTCGATTGCCTGATTCCCCTCCTGAAACTCCCCCTGGATGGTCCCCACTGCCCAGGGGGAGTTCTAGCAATGGCACTTCTGATTAAAGATTGTCCAACTGGGCTCTAAGACTTCTCGATCGGGTAATCGAAATCAAAGCCATAATATTCTGCCCCGGTGTGGTCGCCAGCACATGACTTCTTCTATTCTAATGATGGCATATCCAGGGCGTCATCACGCCTTTGTTGTAAATGCTTCTCCATTTTTTCCGGATAGCGATCGGGGAGATAGGATACTTTGTCTAAACCTGCTTTGTATTCGGCGGGGATCGACCAGCCCGAAACTTTTATATTGTCCTGCAACTGCTCTTTGGTGCGCGCCCCGACAATTACTGAGGTAATAACCGGTTGATCTAACACCCAGCGTATGGCGATCTGGGCGGGAGTTTTTTTCATTTTGGCTGCGACATCCAGCAGTGCCGCCAAGGTTTCATCGGCATTGTCGGCAAAAAAATCTTCTAAAAATACCCAGCCCTCCTCGGAGCGGGTGCCACTCATTTGCCGCTCTCCAGGGACATATTTTCCACTCAGGAGGCCGCCGGCCAGCGGCCCCCAGGTGACCACACCAAGACCATGATAATCACAGAGCGGAATCAATTCCTGTTCGATGTCCCTGACCACCAGATTGTACTGAGGCTGATAACAGGAGAATTGAGCCCATCCCTCCGCTTTTGAGATGCCAAGCGCCGTGGCAAGACGCCAGGCCTGATAATTACTGCAGGCCGTATACCGAACCTTTCCCTGGCGTACGAGGTCATCGAGCGCCCAGAGCATCTCCTCCAGGGGGGTCTGCTCCTCGACATGGTGGATATAGTATATATCGACATAATCTGTCTGTAGACGCTTCAGGCTGTCTTCTATTGACTGCATGATGTGAACCCGTGACATGCCCGAATCATTTGGACCAGGGCCCATGGGATTAAAGAATTTGGTGGCGATTACCGCCTCTCGTCTTCGCCCCTTAAGTGCTTTGCCGAGCATGATTTCAGAAGCACCCACCTGATAGCCGTCAGCGGTATCAAAAAAGTTAATGCCGGCGTCGAAACAAAGATCCACCATGGCGTTGGCTTCAGGTTCATCAGTACCATGGCCAAATGTCATGGTTCCAAAACAAACTTCTGACACTTTGAGGCCGCTTTTGCCCATATTTCGATAGTTCATAGTTCCTCCCTGGTTATCGTCTCATGGTTAATCAAACAAAGAAATCAAGTAGCTCACTCGCACCCCCACATATTATAAATGTGCATAATTATTCCGCTCAAGCTGCTTCTTGAGCGCCTCCAATCCCATCTGCCCATAACTTTCCTGAAATATTCCCATGATTCCCAATCTGCTAAAAAAATAAGTTTTTGTAAAATATGGAATTAATACTACATAAACGATTTCTGATAATCATATCGTATTTAGATCTTATATTTTAGAACGAAGAACAATGCTCATCAGATAATTGGGAGAATCAATTTATGACATCGCCATTACAGTGTAATCTGCAGACCGGCAAATGAGCTCCTCAGCGAAGTTCTGGAGGTGACCAGAACGAGGCATTATCCATAATGCTCAAGAATAGAAGCCAGCTGGAAGAAAGGCCATTTTCCAACGAAGAGCAGCAACATATCAGAAACGCAATAAGACTAAAATACCTGGATGTCGCACAGTCGGCAGAAGGTTTGTTTACCTACCAGACCGGTAAAGCAGGAGCCCTTGCACTGGGGTACGCCCCTGCTCTCATCGAAAGGTTCCCTGAGGAGGCGCTGAACTCTTTCTGCGGGGTGGGCAACCCTTTCGCCATATCCTCAATTCCTCCCGGCAGTAGAGTCTTGGATATAGGCTGTGGGGCAGGGTTTGACCTTCTCGTCGCCCGGGAAATCGTCGGTGACAAGGGAGAGGTCTGCGGAATTGATCTGACAGAAGAGATGGTTGCTAAAGCTCTATCTCTTGTAAGGCGATACGGGGACGAGACAATCTCCGTTAAACATGTTTCCTCCGAAGTGATACCGCATGCCAACGAGAGTTTCGACTTTGTTGTCTCCAATGGGTTCTTTAACCTGTCTCCAGCCAAGATGGAGCTATTCAGAGAAATTTATCGGGTTCTGAAACCCGGCGCAATCTTGCAGTTTGCAGATGTCTGTCTGGCGGATGGAAAGAAACCCGACCAGGCGAGCAGCCCCGACGACTGGGCTCAATGAATTGGCGGAACGATCTCCGTGAGAGATCAAATTACCTTGCTGGAGAAAGCCGGTTTTCAGTCAATCTTTTGTCTGGGAGGTTCCGGGTTTAAAACGTCTGCTCACACGGAGGGAACTCTTTTTAGCGCAGTCCGGCCTCTGTGAGCAGAATGAAGTAAAGCATTGTTGTTTCGTCCTCCTTGACCAGGAAACTACTACCTTGTAGTATTGATATAGATAGTACGTACAAGACTAATTCTGACTAAGGGGAGGTTCGCTATGCTAAAAAAACACATCATAGTACCGATTGTTGCCACTGGTATTTTATTTCTTGCCGGTTCAGCTTACAGCGGTGATGAAGGAGGAGACCCTTTCAAAGGGGGCTTAATCTGGAGCAATTGGACGGATGCAGTGGCAGGTGGAAGTGGATACCCTCAAGGCTATGATTCGAAGAAAAAAGATTTTTTACGATGCAAGGCCTGTCATGGCTGGGATGGCATGGGGGCTAACGGCGGTTATGTAAGACGTTCAGCCAAGGACTCTCGTCCGAATCCTACACCCGGGACGGACTTATCAGCAGAATTTGGATCGGTAGCCCCTGAAGAGGTACTTTATTCAGAGAAGGGGCGTAAGTTCAGCGAATACTCGAAATCTATGCCTGCTTTTGGCCAGAAAGGAGGCCTAACCGAACAGCAGGTCAAGGATGTTGTGGCTTTTTTGAACAAAGGCCCCAAAATTGGTGAGTTTGCTACCTTGGACATCAGTGCAAAGCCCGTTTCTTATACTTTTAAGAACCCAGACATAAAAGCAGGCGAAAGTCTCTATGCCGCAAACTGTGCCAGCTGTCATGATGCAGATGGTAATGGATCAGATATGTCGCTTAAGGAGTATTTCAGCAAAGATGGCAAGTACAGCGAGGGGTTTCATAAAGCCGTCTATGGTGCCGGTGGCAAAAGTGATATGACCCGAGAAGCAAGCGGAAATTTGAGTGGCAAGCAGGCTGCTGACATTCTGGCCTACGTTCAAGCAAATTTTTAGATCGGGTTCACTGTTTGGGATATTTGGCCTTCCTCCTTGGAATAGTTGGTCTGAATAGTTCGCTTATCTTCGGCTCTGTTCCGTGGAGGTAGGTCAAACGGACCTACTCTCATCTAAGTGCACAACATTTTAGGATGTCTCTTCGAACCTCAATGAGGGCTAAGCAAATTTCCGCTTAACCTCCACGCATGGTTTTGTAATTTTAGGCCCTGAGCTGCTGGTTCAGATTTTTCCTGGTCACCCTCGCGCCCCAATTTTTGTGAAAATCTAAATTTTCCAGCGGAACCCTCTCGTTAGAAGCATTTGTCCCGATTCTGAACAGATCAGGAAGATGCTTCACCCTGCCGCCCTAGGCAAATTTAAGGTTGCCAGGGCTAACCTATTCCCTGGTCTGAGGATTCGTTTTTCATCATACAGACCAAGGTGGTCTAATACCCAAAGATTGACTGGACTATATTTCCAACCTCCTCAAGGTTGAGGCAATAAACGTTTGATTCACTGAGTTGAGAGTATCATTCGGATTCGCTTCTTATATAATTAATGACATCCCAGGTTTGTTCTTCTGTCAAATCTTCTTTGAATGACGGCATATCTCCTCTGCCGTTCTGAATCTTCCAGAAGAAATCTCCGTCAGTATGAGTTAGCAGGCGTTCTTTCAGATTAGGCGAATCCATTTGAAATCCTGTTTCTTCAGCTTTCATTCCGTCTATTCTTTCACCATGGCAGGCCGCACAATTTTCGAGGTAGATGATCTTGCCGCGCTCGAGTGATTTGATGTCAGACACAACTGGATTAGGTCTTTTCCCCTCATCCGCAGGCGCCATCCATTCATGGGCCATACTTGTCACCGTACTCCCAAAAACGAGTATGAAAAGTACTACAGGCCAACCATTGAAACAGATCTTTGCCAGTCGCATACATCACTCCTTTAACAATTTTAATTGGTACCAAATTCTAATAGAGCCGGCATGACATTACCACCCTGTGGTGATTCGCCTCCTCGTACTTATACTCTCTTTATGAATTATCTAAAAAGTTTAATCAAGGGTACTTGTGTGAGTTATGCAGGGGAGAAAATCAAACAGAAGAGTAACATCCCTGAACATAACAGTGTATTATTCGTAATTCTGTTGGTTGGTATTCTATTTTCGCCATCCCTGAGTAACGCCTCCTATGTAAGCGTTCAGATAGAACGTCAGCGCGCGCCCGATTTCACTCTTTCTGATCTCGATAATAACCGGGTGAGCATTTCAGATTATCAGGGCTCAGTCACGATTTTGCTGTTCTGGACAACTTGGTGACCGACGTGCGGGAAGGAGTTGTCTTCCCTGGATAAATTAAAAAAGAAATACGATAACAGGGGCTTAAAAATTCTTCTGATAAATATGAAACAAGACCGGGATACCGTCGCATCTTTTATCCAGCGAAAAGGACACTCAAACAGAGTGCTGCTTGATACTGACGGTGAAACAGCTAAGAAGTATCGGGTAATTGGAATACCCCTATCATTTATCATCGACAAGCAGGGGATTATTGTTGAGAAACTTGTCGGCGAGGTGGATTGGAAGTCATCTGACATAAGGTCAAAAATAAATGGGCTGCTCTGATTCAGCACATTGGCAAATTGCCCATACTACTAGCCCCACGGTTAACGATGAAACACACTAAATTGATTGTGTCCTTAACTGCGTTTTTGCTGGCGATCAATTGGAGTTCTCATGCTTCAGAAGTGATCGAGCTGGAAGCAGCGAAAGGGAGCTTTAAATTTCCGTTTTTTGAAACTGAAACATCTGTGTGGAACTACAATAACCAGATTCCTGGCCCTCTTATTCGGGCAAGGCAAGGTTCGACACTTTCGGTCAATCTAATCAATAGCTTGGATGAGCCGACAACGATTCACTGGCACGGCTTAAGAATAGACAACGCTATGGATGGTGTTCCCGGAGTGACCCAGGACCCCATACAACCAGGCGACAGCTTCACCTATGACCTTGAGTTATCCGAAGCAGGAACTTTCTGGTACCACCCACATTTTAATAATAGTGAACAATTGGAGCGGGGCCTCAAAGGTGTGCTGATCGTTGACGAGAGAGAACAGCAGCCTTGGTCCAACGAGTTGATTT
>JBPCUV010000130.1:0-7285 GCA_051010975.1 Desulfocapsaceae bacterium | reverse complement strand
AGAATCGTGCCGTCCTTCGCAGTCACATCTTCTTTAACGGTTTTCTTGTCGAGGAGCTTACCGATTTCACGACAGACACCACGCTTGAGACTGGCATGTTCGTCGAGCTTGTCCTGATTGAGCCTTTCAATCTCGAGATCTTCGATCATCAGAGAGCGCTCGTCCTTGTCAACTCCTTTGCGCGAAAACACTTTTGCGTCAATAACCACACCCTCAACTCCGGGTGGTACGCGGAGCGAAGAATCTTTCACATCCTGGGCTTTTTCACCAAAAATTGCGCGTAGCAGTTTCTCCTCCGGTGAAAGGACCGTTTCACCTTTTGGGGTGACTTTACCTACCAGCGTATCGCCGGCCCGCACTTCGGCTCCGATCCTGACGATTCCGGACTCGTCCAAGTTGCGCAGGGTATCTTCGCTCACATTGGGAATATCACGGGTGATTTCTTCCTTTCCCAGTTTTGTGTCCCGAGCCATGGTCTCAAACACCTCGATGTGCAGTGAGGTGAATGCGTCCTGCTTAAGGAGCCGTTCATTAATCAGGATTGAATCCTCGAAGTTGAACCCGCGCCAGGGCATAAAAGCGATGGTCACGTTTTTGCCAAGAGCCAGCTCACCCTTGTCGCAGGATGGACCGTCAGCCAGCACGGTCCCGGATTGGACACGGGTCCCCGGCTTGACCAGCGGTTTCTGATTAAAGCAGGTATTTTGATTCGATTTTTTGTACTTCTCGAGGCGGTAAACCGCCACACCGGTATCTGAACCATCGACCCCGGGCTCGTCATAACAGACAACCACGCGGTTGGCATCAACCTCCTCGACCACGCCGTCACCGGCTGCCAGCAGACAGGCGCCGGAATCCTTCGCCACATAGCGTTCCATGCCGGTGCCCACGAGCGGAGCTGCGGTGCGCATCAGCGGTACAGCCTGACGCTGCATGTTGGAGCCCATAAGGGCGCGGTTGGCATCGTCATTTTCTAAAAAGGGAATCAACGAGGCAGCGACGCTGACCAGTTGATTTGGGGCGATATCCATGTAAGTTATGCTGTCGGCTACAGTGGTGATAACCTCGCCGTCTTCCCTGGCGATCAGTGTCTCCGGAATGATCCGATTTTTCTTGTCCACCGGAGTCAGGGCCGGGGCAATATAGTTGTTCTGCTCCTGGAGAGCGCTCAGGTAACTGATGTCCTTGTCATAAACGATACGTTCACCCACTTTACGATAAGGAGTTTCGATAAAACCGTAAGGGTTGACCCGGGCATAGGTAGCCAGCGATACGATGAGCCCAATGTTGGGACCCTCCGGGGTTTCCACCGGGCAGATTCTGCCGTAGTGGGTGGGATGGACATCACGGACTTCGAAACCTGCCCGCTCACGGGAAAGACCGCCCGGTCCAAGTGCTGAGAGACGACGTTTATGGGTGACCTCCGAAAGAGGGTTGGTCTGATCCATAAACTGGGACAGCTGGCTGGTACCAAAGAACTCCTTTATGGCAGCTGAAATCGGCTTGGGGTTGACAAGATCGTGGGGCATCAGCGTCTCGACATCCTGCAGGGTCATGCGCTCCTTGATAGCCCGTTCCATACGGACCAGCCCCATCCGATATTGGTTTTCCACCAGCTCGCCAACGGTCCGAACTCTTCGATTGCCCAAATGATCGATATCATCAACAGTTCCCTGGCTGTCTTTAAGCCGAACCAGATACTTAACCGCCTCAACAATGTCTTCTTTCGTCAGTGCCCGCTGAGAAATGTCCACGTCGAGACCGAGCCTGGCATTGATCTTGTAACGGCCGACCTCGGAAAGATCATAAAGTTCCGGATTGAAGAACAGATTCTGAAAAAAGCTTTCTGCCACTTCAGCTGTCGGCGGACTCGAAGGCCGTAACCGGCGATAGATCTCCAACAGGGCCTCCTCGGTTGATGCGACCTTGTCTACAGCCAATGTTTTCTTGAATGATTCTGAATACTTTACGCCATCAATCCCGAGCACCCTGAATTCTTTGACCTTGGCCTCATCCAAGGTTTCGAGAAGCGACTCGGTAATTTCGGTGTTATGCATTACCAGCGGCTGCTCTTCGGTCGGATCGGCAATATCGTGGCAAATCACCTTGCCAATCAGAGCTTCAGGCGAAATCTTCATAAACTCTATGCCAGCCGCCTCAATTTTACGACACATGGCCCGGGAGATTTTCCGTCCTTTTTTACCGAGCAATTCTCCGTCTTTAGGATTAATCAGATCGAACTCCAATCTGGTTCCGAAGGCAGTCTCCTCATCAAAACTGATCATATACTGATTCTTCTGCTTTTTGATGGTGGAGATCGGATAGAAATGTTCGAGCAGCTCGGGCCCCGTATAACCGAGAGCTTTGAGCAGAGTGGTGACGGGAAATTTGCGGCGCCGGTCGATACGGACATGGAGGACATCTTTGATGTCGAACTCCAGATCGATCCATGACCCCCGTACCGGAATGATACGAGCAGAATAGAGTAATTTACCGCTGGCATGACTCTTGCCTTGATCATGGGTGTAGAAAAGTCCGGGAGACCGTTGAAGCTGGGAAACGATAACCCGCTCCGTGCCATTGATCACGAATACTCCATCTGCTGTCATTAGAGGCAGAGAACCGAAAAACACCTCCTGCTCCTTGATATCCCTGATTGACTGGACCCCGGTCTCTTCATCGACCTCGAAGGTGATCAGCCGAACCACTATCTTCAACGGAATTTCATGAGTCATGCCGCGTTGCTGACATTCCTGAACCGTGTATTTCGGCTCTCCGAATTTATACCTGACAAATTCCAGGGAACAAACGCCATTGAAATCATTAATCGGAAAAATTTCCTTTAGAATGGACTGGAGCCCGATATCTTCTCGTTGATCGGAACCGGAATTCATCTGCAGGAATTGTTCGTACGACTTTCTCTGCATTGAGATCAGATGCGGTGGTTCCAGAATGCTCGTTGCACTGGCAAATTGCTTTCTGATTCTTTCCATGATTTTCCTCGAGGTTGCTAAGACCCTGAATTTATCGATCTGTTATATAAATCCGCTGCGTGTTGGTGGCCGAATTCGCGTATCCTATGCTATGCGGCCGTGAGCGGCTATCTCTGAAAGAAAAGATTGAGCCATTGAAATTATCCGATTGTGTGTGGGACAATCAGAACAATCGTTAAGCATCACCCTTTCTACCGTCAAATATCGATCGATCTTTAACGGTGTCACCAAGGACAACTAACTATTCGTTATGATTTGTTTTTTCGGGAAACCCCAAAAATATATGCCTAAACGCGACACGCCGCGCATAAAGCGCAGCGTGTCATAACCGTGACGGCTCAAGTGACGAACCATCCGATATATAAAGGAACTATTTGATTTCGACTGATCCGCCGACACCTTCGATCTTGGCCTTGATCTCTTCGGCCTCGTCTTTGCTGACGCCTTCCTTGACCGGTTGGGGTGCTCCCTCAACCAGCTCCTTGGCCTCTTTCAGACCGAGGCTGGTGATGGCGCGAACCTCTTTAATAACCTTGATCTTCTGGTCTCCTGCACCGGCCAGAATAACATCGAACTCGGTCTTCTCCTCTGCGGGAGCGCCACCCGCATCACCTGCGGGACCGGCAGCGGCGACTGCAACCGGTGCAGCAGCGGAAACACCGAATTTGTCTTCCAGTTCCTTGATGAGCTCGGAAAGCTCAAGAACACTCATATTGGCAATGAATTCAATTACGTCTTCTTTAGATACAGCCATTTTATTTTCCTCTTTTCCTTTGCTAGATAATCTTGATGTTAGAATTTCTCAGACCGAATCAGGCCTGTTCCTTCTGATCCTTAACTGCCTGCAGACCGTAAAGCAGGTTCTGCGGTACCGCCGAAAGCACTCTGACAAAAGCGGTCGGAACACCGTTCATCACCGACAGCAACTGGCCAAGCAAGACTTCCTTGGAAGGAAGCTTTGACAAAGCAACCAGATCGTTGACAGTGATTTTTTCTCCCTCGAGAACAGCAGACCGAAGCTGAAATTTATCATAATCTTCAGCGCATTTTGCCAGCACTTTGGCCGGAGCAACCGGATCATCGTAGGACACGACAATGGCTGTCGTCCCGGTGAAATCATCTGTAAGAGATTCACAGGACGTATCGGTAACTGCCCTTCTCAGAAGAGTGTTTTTGGCGATGCGGATTTCAGAACTCGTCTCGCGAAGATCACGACGAATCTTCTCGAGGTCTGAAACCGTCAAACCGCAATAGTCCGCAACGACAGAAAACTTGGCCCGACTGAACGAATCGTTCAATTCGGCGACTATTGCTGCTTTCTCATCTCGGTTCAAATTACCCTCCTACATTTGGTTTGATTACGTTTTTCGAAACAGCAGTTACCACGTGATACTTCCAGGTGTTACTATCACCTCAGTCTCGGCAGGTCGGTGTGCCCGATTAAACTTGCGTGCCTGCTGTCTTCGACAAATTAATCGCCGCCTTGGGCGGCTCTTAATTCTTCCCTAGCCTGTTAACTACTTTATTTGGTCCTGGTCCTGACATCCAAGGTATCGACCTTGAATCCCGGGCCCATGGTTGAAGACACTGAAATTGAACGCAGGTAGACGCCCTTGCTGGTCGAGGGCTTGAGTTGCACAAGCCGTTCGATGAAGGCAAGCGCGTTCTCGTAAAGCTTTTGGTCTCCAAACGATACCTTACCGATTCCAGCATGAACGATACCGGACTTGTCGACTCTGAAATCGACCTTGCCTCCCTTGATCTCCTTGACCACATCACCAATATCAAAGGTAACCGTACCCAGCTTGGCATTTGGCATCAGATTACGAGGCCCAAGGATACGCCCGATCTTGCCGACCGTGCCCATCATGTCAGGGGTAGCAACCGTCTTATCGAATTCAAGCCAGCCACCCTGAATTTTTTCCACCAGGTCATCGGAACCGACAAAATCGGCACCAGCCTCTTTGGCCTCAGCCTCTTTAGGCCCTTTGGCGAAAACGAGCACGCGGGTCACTTTTCCGGTACCATGCGGCAGCACGACAGAAGAACGGACCATCTGATCAGCATGGCGTGGATCGACTCCCAATTTGGCCGCTATATCGACTGTTTCGTCGAAGGACACATAAGAGGAGGCGACAACCTGCTTCATCACCTCATCTATGGTTCTGACAATGGTCCTGTCGACCCCTTCTACCTTGTTTCTGTATTTTTTCCCGTGTTTCGGCATGATAGCCTCCTACTGCACTTGTCTCCCCGGTCAGGGAATCAGAGGTACGTAGTAAAGTTGATGGATCTGTTAATCGACTACAGTGATGCCCGCGCTTCGGGCCGAACCCTCAATAATTTTCATTGCACTTTCGACGTCGTAGGCATTGAGGTCAGGCATTTTGATCTCAGCAATCTCCCTGATCTTGTCCCGGCTGATCTCAGCAACACGCTCAGTTTTGGGATTACCCGAACCTTTCTGGACGTTTGCCGCTTTTAAGAGCAGTACAGACGCAGGCGGTGTTTTGGTGATGTAGCTAAACGAACGATCCTGATAGACGGTAATGACTACTGGAATGATCGTATCACCCATCGATTGGGTTTTGGCATTGAACGCCTTGCAAAATTCCATGATGTTGACACCGTGCTGACCAAGAGCCGGACCGACGGGCGGAGACGGATTGGCCTTTCCGGCCGGAATCTGTAACTTGATGTATGCCATTACTTTCTTGGCCATTTTTCTACTCCAACAATAGTGACGTAAATACTGCTAACGACGAATTATCAAAATGTATCAGGTGTTCGAAACCTGAACGAATTCCAATTCTACCGGCGTTTCCCTGCCGAAGATGGATACCATAACCCGGACCCTGCCTTTTTCGGGAAAAACTTCGTCAACCACACCCTGAAAATTAGCAAAGGGACCATCGATTACCCTGACAACCTCACCAATATCAAAAACGACCTTGGGCCTGGGCCGCTCGGATCCATCTTGGATTCGACCGATGATTTTCCCAGCATCCTCATCAGATAACGGAACAGGGTTGCGGTCATCCCCAACAAAGCCGACCACCCGAGGCATATTCTGATGGATGATATGCCAGGTAGTGTCATTGAGCTCCATACTTACCAGCATATATCCGGGAAAGAACCGCCGCGATGAGGTTTTACGTGAACCCTTGATCATCTCTACCACCTGCTCGGTCGGGATCAGGATTTCACCAAAATATTCATCGAGCCCTTCTTTGCCGATTCGCTCTTGAAGCGTTGCCTTCACCCTTTCCTCGTAACCGGAATGGACCTGCAATATGTACCATTGTCTAGCCATTTAAATACCGTTAGTTCATAGGACAGGAAAAAGGTTGATCCGTCAGCGTTAGGCAACAACCTGTAATGGTCTATTCCCCTTAAAGATAAATTAACGCAGAATGTAAGATATCAACTTACCTAAAATGACGTCGACGGTGCCGAGGTAAATGGAAACAATAAATGTCAGCAACACCACCATCCCAGTGAGCCCGAGGGTCACTTTTTTGTCCGGCCAGGTAATCTTTGAAAATTCGGCCTGCACCTCTCCGACAAATTTCTTTATCTGAGAAGGTGAAAAAGGAGAAGGCTGTGTCTTGCTCGCAGCTACCTGCTTGCTGCTCTGATTTGATTTCCCTGCCATCGCTACACCATGAAGTTCGTAATCATTTCTGTCAATGGCAGGCCAGGAGGGATTCGAACCCCCAGCCCCCGGATTTGGAGTCCGGTGCTCTACCAATTAGAGCTACTGGCCTACCCGACAGTCTATTTTGTCTCTTTGTGAGGAGTATGACTCCTACAAAACGGACAATACTTATTGAACTCCAGTTTGCCGGGAGTGTTCTTCTTGTTTTTGGTCGTCGTATAGTTCCGACGCTTGCAGGTACCGCATGCAAGGGTAACAATATCTCTCATTTCTTTACTTCCTGCGTCAAGAAACAATTACCCCACTCCTTTCGAGAGCGGGGCAATTTGTTGCGTATTTAGTGGGACTTAGCCTGAAATTTCACTGATAACGCCGGCGCCTACTGTGCGGCCACCTTCGCGAATCGCAAAACGCAATCCTACGTCCATCGCGATCGGCGTAATCAACTCCGCATCTATCGACACGTTGTCACCCGGCATTACCATCTCTACTCCCTCTGTCAACGTCACGACCCCTGTCACGTCAGTCGTGCGGAAGTAAAACTGAGGACGATAGCCATTGAAAAATGGTGTATGACGGCCACCCTCATCTTTGCTCAAGATATAACACTCGGCCTTGAACTTCGTGTGCGGGG
>JBPCUV010000129.1:0-8927 GCA_051010975.1 Desulfocapsaceae bacterium | reverse complement strand
TGAATAAGGTTCCGAAATTACTTGACATAAAAACTCCAATTAAGGGTGGTGAATAGTCTAACAAATAAAGATAATGATCAATGCAGCTATTTCAATCGGCTGCAAGAATATGTTCGGCATCGTCAATTGCCTGCCGGGTCATCCTGCCGACTGTCCGGATCATGTCCAATTGCTGCCGCCGGTAGCTGTTGTCTCTGCCAAGATCATCATCTACAAAGAGTGTTTGGTACTGGTTCATCCACCTGAACATCTCTCTGTTGGCCTGCTGAAGGGCCTCTCTCGCACTGTCTATCGATTCTCGTGGCAGGTCCGGGCTGGGCTGGATCTTCTTCAATCTGCCTTCGAGTACAAACATGTAGCCGATCTTCTCCATGGCCTGATCATGCACCTCGATGATCTCCTTTCTCAAGGCCTCGTTCTCTTCGGTCAGGGGGTCGGAACAGCCACAGAGCAAAAGCAGTACGGCTGCAGCCGCCAGCCAGCAGCCCCGGGTCAGGGGGTGGGCTGTTATCAGGGACAGGTTCGCATCCATTGACTGATTTTCTGCTCCGATACCGTTTCTTCACCTTTTCCCCAGTTGAGCTGGAGATAGCTGACCAGCAGGTTCATCTCCTGGATGGAAAGGTCTGCGAAGGCGGGCATACGTATATTTTTCGTTCTCTTCCCGGTGACGATTTTTCCCCGAATGCCGGACGAGATGAGACAGGGCAGCTCACCAATCCGCTCACTAAGATAAACAGAGTCCGTCAACGGCGGATAGAGGGACTTCAGTCCCTGTCCCTCACTACCATGGCAGGAAGCACAGTGCCTTTTATAGACCGACGGATCCCCTCTGTTCTCGCTGCAGCCAGGCAGCAGCAATAGCACTGCCATAAGGAGCATCGGCATCACCCGCCGGCGCAGCGCCCGATCATTGCTCATCAATCAGCCGCCCGATGTCCTTAATCAGTCGATCCACCGCCTCTTCCTCGGTACCCTGATAGTAGCCACGGATTTGTCCAAGACGATCGACCAGGGTGAATGAGCCGGAGTGGATAAATCCCCCCGCGGCGTTTTCATCCTCCATAGCGGCCAGACCATAGCGGTAGGCGGTATCGTAGATTTCTTCCTTATCGCCCGTTACCAGATGCCAGCTGTCGGCTTCGATGCCAAGCCTGGCGCCAAAATCATTTAATACCTCGACGGTGTCGTGTTCGGGGTCAATAGAGTGTGAGAGCAGCAGAACCTGTTCGTTGTCCTTGAATTTCTCATAGATCCTGAGCATCTGCGACTTCATGATAGGACAGATGGTCGGACAACTGGTGAAGAAAAAATCGGCCACGTAGATTTTACCCTGGAACAGTTCCTGGCTTATCCGCCGGTTCTGCTGATCGATAAAGGTATAAGGGATTTCCAGCGTAGTGATTACCGGCAGCGGTTCCCGGGAAGACTGGTTGCAGCCCATGGTGGCCATTAGCGAAACGGTAATGATCAGTGCGGTCAAGATCTTCAACATGGATCCTTTTTTCAGGTGGAGAAATCTCATTGTAATCCCTGGCGGCAATTGGTGAAAAATTGTAGACTTCTCATCAGTTACATGATTTTAGTGGTGGAGACAAACGATTTTCTGAATTCTTTTAAAAAAGCAACCTGCCGTGGAGCAATCATGGAAAAGATCGCACTGGTAACCTACAATCCCGAATTGATGTGCTTTGGTCATGTACTCCTCTATGCCCTGGATTTTGATGAAAAAGGCTATGAGGTCAAGATCGTCATAGAAGGGGGAGCGGTAAAACTGGTGTCGACGCTGAAAGATCCCGATGCCTCGTTTTATGGACTATATCAGAAAGCCAAGGAGAAAGGGTTGATCGATTGCGTATGTCAGGCCTGTTCAGCTAAACTTGGCAGCATCGACGAGGCCCGGGCTCAGGGACTGCCGGTGGGCGGAGATTTGATGGGCCATCCTTCAATGGAGGAATATCTGAGCCGCGGCTACCGGATTATCACTTTCTGAATCTCACCACTCTTTTCTATCTGGCACTTGAAAAATGGAATTTCCCGATATTCAGCAACAGAAAAAGACCCTCGTCGATGCCTTTTCTTACGAGCAGGAAATTCCAACCGAGAAGGTATCGGTCATTTCCTCGCCTTACCGAATCTGCCCGTTAGGGGCGCATATCGACCACCAGGGAGGACCGGTTCTGGGAATGACCATTAATGCCTGCACCTTGATGGCCTTTTACCCGGAGAGCGATACGCGGGTGCGGCTGAGGAGCAAAAACTACCCGGGCAAGGTCAATTTCAGTCTTGATGACATCCCCGAATCACCGGGTAGTTTCTGGGGCCTCTACCCCCGGGCGGCGGCTTTGGCCCTCAAGGAGAAATACCAACTCAAGCGTGGCATCTGCGGCCTGCTGGACGGCATGCTGCCCGGCTGCGGCCTCAGCTCATCGGCATCGGTACTGCTTGCCTATCTCCATGCCTTTGCCCGGGCCAACGAACTTGAGCTTTCGTCCTGGGACTACGTGAATCTTACTCGTCGGGCGGAGAACAAGTATATTGGTTTAAACAACGGAATCCTCGATCAGACCTCAATCGTCTTTGGTGAAAAGGGCCATCTGCTGCACATCGACACGGTGGATAAAACGGTGGCAAAGCTGCCAGACCAGAGAGCAGAAAACGACTATCGGATTATCGTTGCCTATTCGGGTTATTCAAGAGAACTCACCACCTCGGGCTACAACTCGAGGGTGGACGAGTGCCGGCTCGCCGCTGCGGAGCTGTCGCGGTTGTCGGGGCGTCCGGGGGCCGAAGTGCTGTCTGGTGTCGAGCGTTCTTCCTATGACCGGTTTGAGTCCGAACTGCAGCCCTCCATCCGCAAGCGGGCAAATCATTTTTTCAGTGAATCGCAGCGGGTCATGGACGGCCTGACCGCCTGGAACAGAGGCGATATCGAGACCTTTGGCAAACTCATGAACCTGTCCTGCAAAAGTTCGATAGAACAGTACGAATGCGGGGTTCCGGCAGTTTGCGACCTGCAGCAGATCGTCAGCGGCTCAGAGGGAGTCTATGGCTCGCGCTTCATGGGGGGCGGCTTTGGAGGCTGCGTGGTCGGTCTGGCCAGGTCCTCGCACGCGACGGTGGTTGCTGAAGAGATCGAGACCGCTTATAAACAGCTGCACCCGGAAGTTGCCGAACAGGCTTTCGTCCGGCTGGGCCGCTCGGACCACGGGGTGCGTTTTCTATGAACGCAATCATTCTCTGTGCGGGTTTTGCCACCCGCATGTATCCGCTGACCAAAAATTTCCCCAAGCCGCTGCTGCCGGTGGCTGGGTTGCCCGTGCTGGATTACCTGGTCGAGCAGGTAGCCGGGCTGGCCGGAATCAGCGCCGTCCACTTGGTGAGCAACGCCAAATTCTTTGATCATTTCAGTCGCTGGCGGACTAACCATAAGGAGCGGGGGACTTACGGTTCACTGACCATTGAGATCTACGATGACGGTTGTTTGGACAATGAAAACCGTCTCGGAGCGGCCGGCGATCTGGCCTTGGCTCTGAAAATGATCGGCACCCCCGACAAGATTCTGGTTTCCGGCGGCGACAATATCTACCAGTTTGCACTGGCCCCGCTGTGGAGCAAGTTTCTGCAGGGGACTGAGCACCGGATCGTTGCGCTGGTTGAAGACCAGAAAGAAAACCTTCAGCGGACCGGGGTACTTGAATTTGGCCCTGCCGAACGGGTTTTACGGTTACACGAAAAGCCCGACGAGCCGCCCTCTCACTGGGTCTGTCCGCCGCTCTATTTTTTTCAGCCCGCTGTCTGGGGTGAGCTTGAGCAGTTCTTGGAAAGTTCAGCCAATCATGACGCACCGGGCTATTTTATTGACTTTTTATGCCGCAACAGCCAGGTAAAAGGGTTTCAAATTGACGGGCAGCGGCTCGACATTGGATCGATCGAAACCTATCACCGTGCCGATGTTGAGCTAACCCACGACGTCTGATCGAGCCGTTTCCCGGATCAATGATAATAGAGATTGGGGCCGCCCATGGTGAGCAGCGCTTTGTGAAGATTTCTCCGAAAATCCCTGCGGTCCCAGATTCCCTGAACGTGACCGCGCCTCAGTGCGTTGCGGGCTGAATGATAGTTTGGAGGAATGTCGATACCGGTGGTTTCCCTGATTACTCTTGGACCGGCAAAGCCGATTCGTGAGCTGCGGATGGCGAACTGGTAGGGTGAACAGCCCAGAAAAGAGGCAACCGGCCCGGCATAGGAATTGTTGTCGTAGACGACAATATAGAGTCCTCCCGAGTCGATATACTCACGCACGGCCATGGTGCATTTGGGCATCTGGATCACTCCCAACGTACCCTCTTGAATTCTGATGCCGCCGGTGGTGTGCACATAGGCGAGCAGCGGTCTCCTTTTTCTCTGGGCCAGTTTACAGGCCTGGACGAATTTTTCTCCTTCGGTAGAACCGACCGTACCGTTTCTGAAATCGGAATAGAGTACCGTGACAACTATCTCGATTGTGTCGATTGCCGCAGTAAAGGTCATATTTGAGCTTTTCCTGCTGGTCTTTTCCATGGCGGCCTGGAGTCGCTTGTCAAACCCGGTGTAGCCGAGGGGATTCTGGGCAGTCAGGTGGGTGTTGAAGAAACGGATCGAGCCGGGATCGAAGACATTTTCAAGATACCACTGATACTCCAGAGCGAAATGATGTCCGCAGGTTTCGCAGACGCCGGCAAACTCGCTATAAAGATCGGGCACCCAGAGATCCTTGCAGCCGTGAACTTCGGCGTTCGGACAGGAAACCGTCTTGTCCTTGTTGGCCAGCGGGCTGGTGTAGGTATCTGAGATTTCAAGAGGATCCTGACGCCGGCTGCCATTTTGGCCGTTGCCGGTGTAGGTGATCAACCTGGTAGGCTCCTTCTTCTTGGTGCCGCTGAGGAAATTGAGAACCGACAGGAGCGGTTCGCTGACCCGTTTCATCATTACGGAACCCTCACCGGAAACGTCGCTGAGCATTTTCTCGAGCTGACGCTTCTGGTTTTTGAGGATGTCGTAGCGCAGTGTGTAGTAGAATTGCTCACTCTGGGTGCGGACCTGTCGGAACATGCTCTCCTGGGTCTCTGGCTGGCCGACATAGCCGTGCGAGGCCATCGACAGATATTTTTCAGAGCGTTGATTCAAGAGTCTGGTGGTTTCATCCTTGGAGAGATCCCAGGAGATTTCCACGTCGAGTTCCTTGTTTTCGGCCTTGGCTTTTTTCCGGCTCAGCTCCCAGGTTCGAAAGGTCTGAAAACTCTTGGTCGAAAGGACCACCCGATCGGTGGCATCGACCATCTCTAAGCGCAGCTTGGCAAAAAAGGAAAAATCATCTCTTTTGGCACCAAGCGGCGGTTCCTTGATAATCCGGTCGATGATGCCGTGGTTTAAATTATCCATAGCCGTCAATCGCAACCGGTCGGCACAGACTTCGACCAGTTCGCGAGGGGCTTTGCTGCCTTCTCCGATCCGGCCCTCTATGGCGGCAGCACCTTCTGGTGATATGACCGAATAATAGCCGTGGCTGGCCATCAGGCGGTAATCCGAGAGTCCTATTGCCTCAGCCCCGCCTGATCCTCCTTCGGAAATGAAAGAGACGGTCGGTACCCGCAGTTTGGTCATGGTGTAAATGTTTCTGGCAATTTGCTGGGCGGCTCCCGGATATTCCTCAACCGGATATGATCCGGGTGTGAATACATAGAAGTGAATGGGTATGCGCTCGGTTTCGGCGACCTTCATGTAGCGCTGGGCCTTCTCGTTGCCTTCAGGCCGGCAGGAGCCGCCGTTGCGAAATTCCTCACCGTGACCGCACTCCTGGCCGATAACCATGACGCTGACGGTGTGGGTTTTCTTCTTGCCGGTCCTGGTCAATGTCGCCTTGGCGCAGATCATCGCCGGATCAATATTTGCGTCTTCCTCGCCGCCTAGCTCGGTATAGTCGTCGTAGACGTTTTCCAGAATATCCTTGAGGCTGAAACGCTGTACAGAACGGACGATGCGGACCCGTTCCATGGGAGTGAGCTGCTCTTCGGCGCGTTCCTCGAGAAAACAGATGGAGTCGTCCAGCTTTCGAATTTCAGCACCAATTTCTTCCTCACTGAAATCGTACACTGTCTGTTTGAGCTGATCGCTGGTATTTTTGAAACCGTCAAGGTTGCCCCAGTTGGAGTAATCCTTGATCTGAATCAGGTAGCTGATCCGCTCTTCAATGTTCTTAAGCTGTTTGAGCTGTTCCTTCATAAATCGATAATATAAGATCAGAACGTCAGAAGACGATCCAGATTTTCTTTGAGATAGGCGAGGTTGGTAATGATCGGCCCGCCGCTTGAATCCCTGCCGCGAATAACAGATTCTTCAATGAATTGAGCCGCTCGCTGCTTGGCCTCATCCATAGTGTCGGCCCAGACCAGGGCAAGGGCCAGGTTGGGATCGAAATCGCTGGGGATGGTGTAGGACCGATCGCTGGGCACGTGTGAGTAGACCACCGACCAGTCATACTCGGGAAAACTGAACTCGTTGATCGTTCCGATCCAGGGAGCAAACCCGCGTCTGGTATCTTCAGCGACAATCCTGAGTTCTATGGCGGCACCCCGGAAGGTAATGTCTTTCTGCTTATAGCCGGCCCGTTCGCCCAGGGCCAGCCTGATCTGTTCGCGGATCAGGTTGGGCTGCTGGTTATTCAGATAACTGATCCGGGCGGAGATGTCATTTTCCACCTGGATCCTGGTGTTTACTTCAAGCAGATAGGGCTGTCCTGTTCGATCGACGATCCACTCCCAGGTTCCAACATTGTCGTAATTGACATATTTGGCCAGTTTCAATGAGTAGTCAACAATCTGGCTGAGCACCTTCTGTTCGTCAAAAGCGTAGGAGAAGCAGGAGCTATGAAAGCCTGGAGCGGCTTCAACCCGCTTCTGTCTGCCGGTGGACTGAATGGTACAGTTACGAGAACTGAAATGGATTTGTTCACTGTATTGCGAGCAGACCAGTTGCACCTCGAGGTGATTGTAATCCCGCAGACATTGTTCGATCAGGACACCGCCATCTCCGAACTGACGCTTGGCATAATTCTGAAGCTGCCGGTAAGTGCGCCTGAACTGTTCGATTTCACTTACTTCCTCGATGCCCATTCCGCCGCCGCCGGCAGCCGCTTTGACCAGTACGGAGGGGTCCTCAATACCGAGAATGCGTTGATTTTCCAGTAGGGAAAAAGCAATTTCTTCGGCCTCCATCTCGTTGTATATAGGCGAGTCGGTGCCGGGGATAGTCGGGATGTTGAGTTTGTTGGCGACCCGCTTGGTATTGATCTTGTCGCCCAGGTCCCTGATCACCTTCCAATTCGGACCGATGAAGTTCAGCGGACGGTTTCTGGTGGCCGCCCGGCGGGCAAATCGATAGTCCTCTGAAAAGAAGCCATACCCGGGATGAATCGCCGTGCAGTCACTGTGGTCAGCAACGGCAAAGATATCGTTGGGGTCGGTGTAACTGGTAATTTTCCAGGCGTTCTGGTCAGGCTCTTCGGTCCGGTTCAGCCTGACGTGCTCAGAATCCTTGTCGGCATCTGTATAGACAACGACATAGTCCAACCCCAGATCCCGGCAACTATTCATTATGCGGATGGCTATTTCGCCGCGGTTGGCGATGAGCACCTTTCCTTCCACACTATTCCTCTTGCTGATATTAACGTATAACTGAAGCTATGATGTCAGTTGATAGTATCCGGTGTTTTAGTACCGAATAAACGGTGGTCAATCTTTCTAATATAGTAGGCTTGCTGAAGAAATCAAAGTGAAAAAAAATCTAGCCCCTGTATGATCTTAAAATGGCTCGGTGAAAATCTAAAGAAACGGCAGTCATGCAAATCGCTTTTGCCCTTGACTTTCAACGAAAAGATTCCTAGACATTTGTCAGATCGCAACCTGACTCCAAAACCGCAATTTCCCAAGATCCGGGACCTGTAACCGACGCGACCGTAAGGCTTATGCACAGTAACAACAGCGATGTCCCTGCATCCTCTGATGCTGACAAGGGATCTCTTTTAAAACGACTGCGCGAACTGATTCCTTTTGGACGCCCGCCTGATACCACCGAAGCACTGGAGCACGAGATCCAGGAACTGCTCGAGGAAGGTGAAGAGCATGGGCTGATCAGCAGCGTGGAGGAGCAGATGATCTCCTCCATCTTCGATTTTCGAGATACCCTGGCCGCGGAAGTTATGACTCCCGCCGCCGAGATTGTCAGTTTCGATGTCAGTGCTCCGATCGCTGAGCTCATCGACGCGGTGATCGAAGAGGGCTACACCCGGATACCCATCTACCGTGACATCGGCGACCGCATCATTGGCATCTTACACGCCAAGGACCTGCTTAAACT
Source organism: Desulfocapsaceae bacterium (assembly GCA_051010975.1). Taxonomy (GTDB): domain Bacteria; phylum Desulfobacterota; class Desulfobulbia; order Desulfobulbales; family Desulfocapsaceae; genus JABDQA01. The sequence continues at coordinate 530 of JBPCUV010000129.1, read as the reverse complement.
CTGTGCAGGGGATAGTCAGGGTGAGGACGACATCGAAACCTATCTCAATCAACCCTATTTCATCTCCGAAGATAAGCCCATCGTCGACCTTCTCAAGGAGTTTCAGAAAGACAAGATCCATATGTCGGTGGTCATGGACGAATTTGGCGCGGTTCGCGGCCTGGTTACCCTTGAAGATATTCTTGAGGAGATTGTCGGCGAGATTGACGACGAATACGATGTTGATGACGACGATTTCGAGAAGATCGACGAGACAACAATGCTGTTCAAGGCCCGGGTCGATATCGAGGATGTCGAACAACGTCTTGCTATCGAGTTGCCGGAAGGACCCTATGAATCTATTGGTGGGTTGATCATTCACATGCTGGGCCGAATCGGCGTCGAAGGAGACACAATTCAGGTAGGTGGCGCACGTTTGATTGTTCATACTGCCGGCAGGAGAAGAATTAAAAAAGTAAAAATCATCAGGCTTGAAGAGCCGGCCGAGAGCTGATGCAAAATAAATCTGTCCTGACACAGGGCGGCCTGCT
>JBPCUV010000128.1:0-10533 GCA_051010975.1 Desulfocapsaceae bacterium | reverse complement strand
GTGTCATCGGCCTGGCGATTGGCTTCGGAGCCCAGAAACTGGTGGCGGATATCTTCTCGGGATTTTTCTACCTGCTCGACGACGCCTTCAGGGTGGGCGAGTATTTAAATGCCGGCTCGGTGTCGGGTACGGTTGAAACCATCACCCTGCGCAACGTCATGCTCAGACATCACCGGGGAATGCTGCAGATAATTCCGCACAGCGAGCTCGGGGCGATCACCAACTTTATGCGGGGCGGTATCGTGGTCAAATTCAATCTCGATTTTCCCTACGATGCACCAATCGATAAAATCCGCAAGGTTATCAAGAAAGTCGGTCAGAAAATGCTCGAGAATGAAGAGTATGGTAAAGACTTCATTCGTCCGGTAAAGTCCCAGGGCGTCAGAGAGATCGCCAATTCGGTGATGACCATCAGGGTCAAGTTCACCGCCCAGCCTGGTACCCATTTCGTTATTCGCCGTGAAGCCTACCGTCTTATCACCGAGTCACTCAATGCCCAGGATATCCACTATGCCCATCGCAAGGTAATCGTCGATGTCGGCGAAGGTGAGGCTGAAAATGGTGATGCCGAAGTAAAAAAACAGGTTATCGGAGCTGCGGCAATGCGGACTATCGAAGAAGAAGAAAAAGCTGCCGCGGCTGCAACTGCGGCTGGCAAGGGTGGTGCTAAGGACGACCCAATGGTCTGAGAAGACAGGGTTAGACAGGACTCAGAGTTTGATCCTCAGTTCAATCTCACCGAGTTCCTCGTTAATCTTCAGACTCTCGACATAGCCTGCCACCACACCGGCCAGAGAGTCCTGGATGAATCCTTTCAGGACGATTTTTCTGCCGTTGACCAACAGGGCCGTCTTGTCCGGCCTTCTCTTCTCGTTGTCGACAAATCGCTTCTGAATGAATTCGGCAATCTCGGCCGCTTCATTCAGCCTGAAGACATAGTCTGAACTGATATCGAGATCAGTCGCCACGGCAATCACTCCGGAGACCTCGCGGCGCAGCTGCTGTTCAGGATTGGTAACCACCTCGATCTTGGCAATCTGGCGGGCCTCCTTAAAGCCCTCGCCAATGACGATGTCGGCATCGGGAAAATAGCGGTGAGCCAGGGTGGTGAGGGACAGTTCTTTAGGAGTCGCCAGCAGAGCCATCTGATCGGGTGCCACCAGCATAACCTCATCGGCGCCGGCCCGTCGATGAATGAAGGTATCGGTATCAGGCGAGTCGAAGATGATGCCGCTTTTATCGCTGGACTTGATGACCGCGACCCGCAACCCCTTTCTTTTCAGATGCGCCACCACACCTGCGGCCAGCGTGGTTTTACCGCTGTCATGCCAGCCTATGAATGAAACTATAGCCGTCATCTTTTTATCCCTTCAGCCAAAAGGCTCTGTGAGTTCATAGAGTAGTCCTGCCATCGGCAGGACAGACCGTAGAGAGGCCGATCACTTGCCTGCGCCCTGCCCGTTGACAGAATTGAGTGGAAGAAATATGTAAACCTGATACATTGTGCGTGCACCGGATCGGGGATGGTGTGGATATCATCCCGGCGAACCCGGGCCTCTCCCATAACTATCGATTACCATGGCAGAAACTACGACCCTAGCTTACAACACTACCATAGTCACACCAGAAGGAAAAACCAGCAGGCAGGAACGGGTGGCCATGGAAACCCCCTATACCATCATGCTCAATGAAGTTGAAATTGGCGCTTCAATGGTGCTGCCGGTGGGGCTCGAAGAATTCGGCGTCGGCTTTCTGTTCGGCCAGGGCTACATCGAACGTCCCGAGGAAGTCAAAGAGGTCCTGGTCTGCCCGGAAGGAAGAATTTCGGTTTATGCCGATGTCGAGAACACCGAGCCCAAGGATGTAATCATTACCTCCGGCTGCGGAGGAACAGGTAAAATCCCCCGGGAAATGCTCGAAGGAGTGATCGCTGAACCGCTCGCCTACACACTTCCATTTGCTGAACTAAAACCGTTTATCACCCAGGTTTATCAGGCCTCCCCCCTTGGCCCTCTGACTCATTGTGTGCACGGCTGTGGTTTCTGGTACGACGGTAAGCTGCAACTCTACTATGAAGACGTGGGCCGCCATAACGCCGTCGACAAAGTGATGGGTGCCATCCTGCTGGGAAAAGCCCACCCACGCGGCGCCATCTATACCACCGGCCGGCTTACTTCGGATATGGTGCTCAAATGTGCCCGGATGAAAATTCCCGTCGTTCTGTCGAGAACCGCCCCCTCATCACTGGGTGTGGCCATCGCCGCCCGGGCAGGCCTGACCCTGGCAGGATATGGACGTCAGGATCGCCTCAACGTCTTCACCCATCCCGAGCGAGTCCTGGTTACCTGATCAACAACACGGCTACCTCCCCTTGGCCGCCATTCCCAATTCAACCAACCTCTCCAGCAGCTTCGGGTACTTAAGACCATGGGCAGCCGCAGACTGAGGAAACAGGCTGGTCTCGGTCATTCCCGGGATGGTATTGGTTTCGAGTATATAGATGATATTGTCCTTGTCGATGATCATGTCGCTTCGGGAATAGCCGTGCAACTGCAGTACCTTATGGGCTTTGACCCCGTATTGCTGAGCGATCTCTGTGAGTTCATCCTCGATCTCGGCCGGACAGATTTCTTTTGAGGCGCCGGGCAGATATTTGGCGTTGTAATCGAAAAATTCATACTCATCGCCCGGAACTATCTCTATCACCGGCATCGGTTCGGGATCCTCATTTCCGAGCACGGAGACGGTGATCTCCCTGCCTTTAATATATTGCTCGACCATCACCCGGGCGTCGTTGTTGAGTGCCAGTTCAACCCCTTTCTTCACGTCTTCTAAACTGCGGGCGATGGTCAGGCCGAGACTTGAGCCGTCGCGCACCGGTTTGATCACCAGCGGCAGCCCCATTTTCGCGGCCATTTGCTCGCACTGTTCTTCATCCATGGTGGTTACCACCTGCCAGTCGGCCACCGGTATCCCCTCCATCCGATAAAGCACTTTAGCAAGATTTTTATCCATGGCCACGGCGCTGCCTAAAATTCCCGAGCCCTGATAGGGGATGTCAAGCAGATCGAGCATACCCTGAACCGAGCCATCTTCACCGAAAAGGCCATGCAGGAGAATGAAGGCAAAGTCAATTTCAGAGCTGTCCCGGGCCAGTGTGGCAAGATCATAGGCCGGATCGTAGCGCCTAATGATGAATTTTTCAGGATCCAGCGCCTTTTCAAAAATTGCCGCACCGCTCAGAGACACTTCCCTCTCCCCGGATTTACCACCGGCCAGCAGGGCTATGCACATTTTTTTGTCGTCTGTCATGGGATCACCTTTTCAAGAGATTTGAGGATGATTAGAGTGGCCATCAGCCTTTCCTCTGGCGGCCCGAAAGTTTCTCGGGTATGGTCCTCGGGTGCCTTTAGATTTGATTGAATTGAGACTCTTACATACCCTAAATCGAAAAAACGATGACTGCAATACCTTCTCACCTTATCAGTCGAATTAGCGACATCGTCGGTTCTGACAACCTCACCCGGAGAACCGAAGATCTGCACTGTTACAGCTATGACGGCAGTGGTCGATCACATCTACCCGAGCTGGTGGTGTTCCCCCGGGATACTGCCCAGGTAAGCGCTATAATGAAGCTTGCTTCCAGCCATCGAATTCCCGTGGTTCCCAGGGGTGCAGGAACCGGCATGACCGGTGGAATCGTACCGCTGGAAGGGGGTATCGTGATGCCTCTGACCAAACTTGATGCAATCGTCGAAATTGACACAGACAACCAGATCGGCATTGTCGAACCTGGTGTAATTACGGCAGAATTCCAGAATGCCGTACGGAAAAAGGGCCTTTTTTATCCAGTCGATCCGGCCAGCCTGAAGTACTGTTCCATAGGCGGCAATGCTGCCGAATGCGCCGGTGGTCCTTCCGCGGTGAAGTACGGGGTAACCAAAGATTATATCATGGGACTGGAGGTCGTGCTGGCCAATGGCGATATCATCACAACAGGGGCGCGCACCGAAAAGAGTGTCACCGGCTACGATCTTACCCGCCTCTTCGTCGGATCGGAAGGAACACTGGGAATCATCACCAAACTGATTGTCCGGCTGCTGCCCATACCCCCTTACAGGGAAACCTTTCTGCTCACCTCGACTTCGCTGCAGCGCACCACCGAGATGGTATCGGAAATACTCAATAACAACATAAAACCATGTACGCTCGAATACATGGATAAAACGGCAATCGGAACGGTCTCCAGCTTTATGAACAATCCGCCTCCAGAAACTACCCAGGCACTGTTGATCGTTGAGATAGACGGAGAAAAATCGGTGGTCCAAGAGCAGGCCGAGAAGTTCAAATCTCAGGTTGGCGGCCAGGAGGAATTTACCCTGAGACAGGCAACCAACCAGGAAGAGGTCGAACAGATCTGGCAGGCCCGTCGGGCGATCTCGCCTTCGGTGCACAAACTTCGTCCTAATAAAATTGGTGAAGATGTGGCTGTGCCCCGATCGCGTATCCCTGAACTTGTTGAGTTTACAGAAAATCTTTCCAAAGAGCTGAACATCATCATCCTCACCTTCGGCCATGCCGGCGACGGCAATATCCACGTTAATATCATGTTTGACCGCTCCATACCCGAAGAGGTCGAACGGGCCGAAAAGGCCAAAGAGCAACTGTTCAAGCAGACCATTTCGCTGGACGGCACTCTTTCCGGTGAACATGGCATCGGTCTGAGTAAAAAGGCTTTTATGCGCTACGAGTTGAACGAAGCGAGCCTGGACCTGATGAAACGGATCAAAAGCTTGTTCGATCCAAACAATATCCTCAATCCCGGAAAAATTTTTCCTGCCTGAGGCGAGCCCCGGCTGGATGCCTCGGTCAAAAATGATTTGACAGAGTGACGCTATCGTTTTATATAGAGAGATTGTCGTCAGAAAAACCGGTTTGACCGATCGCATAACGTTGAAACAAACAAAACGGAGACTCACATGATAGAAGTTGAAGTTCGAGGCGATCTCGAATTTGCCATCAGACAGTTGAAGAAAAAGCTTCAGATTGACGGTATTAAAAGAGAGCTTAAGCGACGCGAATACTATGAAAAACCCAGCGTCAAAAAGCGCCGCAAGCAGGCGGAAGCCCGGCGGAAGCTCAGGAAGTTCAATCGAATGAGAAGATCTGCCTGACCCGTTTTGAGACTTTGATCCTGCCTGTACACATCTACAGGCAGGATTCCAACCTCCATTACCCGGAAGACCTATAAAGTCTATAAAGTCCTCCACGATTCCCGAACAGTTCAGCGCCCTGCTGGAACTTTTCCTGATTCACCTGCTTTCTGAACGAAGATTATCGGACAACACCGCCGCCGCCTACGAAAGTGACATTCGTTTCTTTCTGCAGTTCGTCTCAGAAAAAAAAATCACCGACCTGTCAGCCATCGATCTGGAAACCATTCACGGATTTCTGATCGTCTGCAGGTCCAAATCCATATCCAATAGATCCAATGCCAGGCGGGTATCGGCACTGAACGCCTTTTTTTCTTTTTTGACCAGGCAGAACCGCATCGACCATAACCCGTTTGGGATGGTCGATCTTCCGAAAAGCGGACGCTTACTGCCCAAAGCCCTTAGCGTCGAGGAAGTCAACCTTTTGCTGGAACTGCCTGCCGCACCGACCCCATTGCTTATCAGAAACCAGACCATGCTGCTGCTGCTCTATTCCACCGGTCTGAGGGTCAGCGAACTGGTCAATCTGCCTCTGGCCGGGTGCAATATGGACAGTGGCTTTCTGAAAGTGCTCGGCAAGGGCAATAAGGAGCGACTGATACCATTTGGTAGTGCAGCCAGAGAGGCAGTCGATAACTACCTTAACCGCAGCCGTCAGCATCTTTTGAAGGGCAGAAAATCATCTTTTTTGTTTATCACCAACAGGGCAAAGCCGATGACCAGGGCCCGTTTCTGGCAGATTATCAAAGAAGCTGCCACCTCGGCTGGAATCAGCAAACCGATCTCCCCACACATGCTGCGCCACAGTTTTGCCACCCACCTGCTGGCAAACGGGGCCGACCTGCGGGCAGTGCAGATGATGCTCGGACACGCCGACATATCCACTACCCAGATCTATACTCACATCGATCAGGATCGTCTCAAATCGATCCACCGCTCGTTTCATCCGCGCGGCTGAGAGCCATTGCAATAAACTATTGCAAACGCTATAGTTATCTATAATTACAGCAGAATTAGCATTACTCCAAAAGCAGGATAACAATGATCGTGGATCCTGGTTTTCGATTTACCGGGCTCAAATAAGGGCGGACTCTACGGAGAGTGGTCGAATGCGCGTCATAACCACCCATATAAATGCCGATTTTGATGGCATGGCTTCGATGATTGCGGCCCAGAAGCTCTATCCCGACGGTCTGCTGGTCTTTCCTGGCTCGCAGGAAAAAACATTACGGGAGTTCATCTCTCACACGCTGCTTTACCAGTATGATTTTATCAAAGCCAAGCAGATAGAATTGGCCAACGTGACCTCCATGGTGATTGTCGATACTAGATCTTCATCCAGACTTGGGGCGCTGGCCGAATGTCTTAACAATCCAGGCATTTCGGTCCATCTCTATGATCACCATCCGAAGAGCGGCGGCGACCTGGTGGGCGATCTTGAAGTTATCCGCGATGTGGGCTCAACGATGACCCTGTTCGCCGAGATATTGCAGGAAAAGAAGATCGAACTGAGCGAGGAGGAAGCGACCATATTCAGCCTTGGCATCTATGAAGATACCGGCTCGCTCACCCATATGACCACCACGCCGGACGATATGCGGGCTGCCGCCTGGCTGCTTGAGCAGGGAGCCAAGCTCGACGTTATTTCACAATTCATCAGCCATGATCTTACTTCCATCCAGGTCGGACATCTGAACGATCTGGTCAAGAATGCAAGCCGCATCACCATCCAGGACATTCCGGTGGTCATAGCCACCCTGTCGCTACCCTACTACGTTGACGATTTCTCGCTGATCGTCAAACGCTTTCTGACCATGGAAAATCTGGATGTGCTGTTTACCATCGTGTCCATGGGGGGGCGGACCTATCTGATTGCCAGAAGCCGGATCCCCGACGTCAATGTCGGTACCATTGCCAGGGATTTCGGCGGGGGCGGGCACGCGACAGCGGCCTCGGCAACGATGAAGGAAATGAGCAGTGTCGAGGCGCATGAACAGTTGATCAGAAGCCTGCACCGCCATATACGCCCCCAGGCCATCGCCAGAGAAATGATGACCTCGCCTGCCATTACGGCTCCTGAAAACGCCACCCTGCATCATGCCAAAACCCTGATGAGCAGGTACAATATTAACGCCATGGTGGTCGTTCCGAGATCGGAGCCGAAACCGGGCAGCAGCGCCCCCTTCATCCTTGGCATCATCTCCAGGCAGGTAGTTGAAAGAGCACTCAGCCACGACCTCGGCGATCAGCCGGTACAGGACTATATGGCCATCGACGTAGAGGTACTGTCGCTCAATGCCACCCTGGCCGATATTCAGGAAATCATTATCGAACATCGCCAGCGACTGATCCCCATTGTCCACGAACGTGAGCTCAAGGGCATCATCACCCGAACCGATCTGCTGAACAGACTGGTAAACGATCCCGCCAACTTACCGAAAAATCTGCTGCACGAGGCCGAATACCCATCGCTGGAGCGCAGCCGCAACCTGACCCATCTGCTGACCAGCAATCTCACCAAAGAGATCATTGTGCTGCTCCAGAAAGTTGGCGAGGTAGGCGATCAGCTTGGTTTCAACGTTTTCGTGGTGGGTGGGTTTGTTCGAGATCTGCTGCTCAAAAAAACCAACATGGATCTCGATATAGTGGTCGAGGGCGATGGTATCAGCTTTGCCCGAAATCTAGCCGGGGAATTGCGGGCTCGGGTCCGAGTCCATGAACGTTTCGGCACCGCCACCCTGATCCTGGAAGATGGTCTGAAGCTCGATTTTGCCACTGCCCGGCTCGAATACTACGAATATCCGGCGGCACTGCCGACGGTAGAGTTGTCGTCAATCAAGCTGGATCTCTACCGGCGGGATTTCACCATCAACGCCATGGCCATCCAGCTCAACCCCAGCCAGTTCGGCAAACTTATCGATTTTTTCAAAAGCCAGAACGATTTAAAACAGCGGGCCATTAAGGTGCTGCATAATCTGAGTTTTGTCGACGATCCGACTCGAATCTTCAGAGCCATCCGGTTTGAAACCAGGATGGAATTCAATATCGTCAAACATACCGACCGGCTGATCAGGAACGCGGTAAAAATGAATCTGTTCGGCAAGGCCGACGATCCCCGCTTTTTTACCGAACTGAAAATTCTTCTCAACGAAGAAAACGCCATACCGGCGATCAACCGTCTCTCAGAGTTTGGCCTCTTTCCCTATCTGTGGCCCGACCTCAAGCCGCACCTGAATATCGACCGACGTTTCAACCAATGCCTGAATCAAGCCCAGAAGGCGATCACCTGGTTCAAACTGCTCTACCTGGAAGACGAATTCGAAACCTGGATCGTCTATCTGCTCACCATCATGGGTCGCTCTCCGGTAGCTGTGATGACCGATTTCTGCGATAGATTCCAGCTTGCCCCCAGGGCAAAAAATTTTATCGTGAATGAAAAAACTCAGGCCGATAAGACCTCCCGCTTTCTGAACCGCAGGACTGATTTGAAACCCAGCGAGATCTACATGGCCCTCAAGGATCTGAGCATTGAAGGGCTGCTCTTTTTAATGGCATTTGCCAGAAAAGCAGAAGTCGAAAAAAGTGTTTCTATGTATGTTACCAGCATGCGCTCGCAACAGTCGCTGCTCAACGGCGACGATCTCAAATCACTTGGCTATCAGCCAGGACCCATTTTCAAAACGGTCCTGGAAACCCTTCTACTTGCCCGACTGGATGAGAAAGTTGCCACCAGACAGGAGGAGGTAGAGCTGGTCAATCGTCAGTTTGCTGCCCATCGGAAGAATTGAATCCCTGCCTCAGATCCTGTTGTTCAACTTTCAGGTATGTAATTGAAAATCATTTACTTACCGGCCCGGATGATTACAGATAGAGTCAGACGAATTGAAACTCCTATTATCTGAAACCCTTACACATAATCGGCAATAGATGAATACAGTCAGTCAATTGATAATCATGGCTCCACCCCTGCTGCTGGCCCTGACTCTGCATGAATACGCCCATGGCTACGTGGCCTATCGACTTGGTGATCCAACGGCGCGGGATGCCGGCAGGCTGACTCTGAACCCATTGAGTCATCTTGATCCCATCGGCACAATCGCCTTTTTCTTCATCAAGTTCGGTTGGGCTAAACCGGTGCCGGTCAATCCCCACTATTTCAAGAACCCGAGAAAGGACATGCTCTGGGTGGCCCTCGCCGGTCCGGTAACCAACCTGCTGCTCGCCGTGGTCAGCGCCCTGCTGCTCAAAGCGATGATCGGCACGGCATCGGTGATTCCCTACTCGACGATGCTCGAAGCCATCCTGGTGCCGCTCTACAACATGCTGGTCGCCTCGGTGTGGATCAACCTGGTGCTTTGCATTTTCAATTTTCTGCCGATTCCGCCGCTGGACGGTGGGCGGATTCTCACCGGTCTGCTTCCTGAAGATCTGGCCAGGACTTACGCATCATTTGAACGCTACGGGTTCATCATCATCCTGATTCTGGCCTTCAGCGGAGTGCTGGGTACGGTGATTTTTCCGGTTATTAGATTTGCCAACAACCTGCTGCTTTCTTAAACAAACGCGGAACGAGGCACCTTAATAAGGATAGAGGGTGTGGCTTCCTGCCAATAAAAAACCCCGAACCTTCAACGGTTCAGGGTTTTTCCTTTTCAGAGCCAAAAAAATTTAGAACTTGTAGCTAAATCCCGCCGAGACCAGAATTGCAGAGGCATTTTCAAATTTACCGTCCACTGTTCCGGCTGCATTTGTGACAGATCTGGAGTCCTTGTAATCATAGAGCAGGCCCAGGCCAAACTCGGTTTTCTCGTTGAGTTTATAGCGACCACCGATCGAGAAGAGCAGGACATCGGAATCGGGCAACTCGAAGCTGAGGGTCTCATCTGGTACCGGGTTGGAGTCGACCGCAAAACCGAGCATACCGGTAAAAGCGTCATTAAACGCGTAAGCTGCACCGATCCGGAAGGCGTCGGTATCATCCCAGTTTTTTGGGCTCGGCCTTCCAAAAACTCCTTCAGCCATCGGATTGTCAAACTCAAAATTCAGTTCTTCATACTCGGACCAGAAAGTGCGATCCCATGTGAGTTCAATGGTCAAAGCATTCCAGGTGTAGGCGCCAGCCAGGGTGAACACAGCCGGTGCGGGTAGATCCAGATCGGCATCTGACGAGAAAGAGAATGGTGCCGGAACATTTGAACTACCGGTGGTACTGGCGGAAAGGCCCAAGTCTACTTTGGAGCGGTAGGTTGCCGAAATATTGGATTCTTTGGTCGGCTTGACTGCCAGGGCCAGGTTCCAGCCCCAATCAGTAGCCCAATCG